>JAGVWT010000001.1 GCA_018304175.1 Candidatus Pacearchaeota archaeon | reverse complement strand
AAAGCTATTTTACTTATATCATAAAATTAAAAATATTATTGCTAGTGCTGGTCATTTTTATTTTAATGATTTCTGCACATTTTTTAGCAACAAGCTTCTATCAAAAACCGCTTTTTCTGGCGTTAATTGCAGGATCTGTTTACCTGTTTTTTATGGAAATTTCAAGCATATTGAAGTCTTCTTATCAGTCAATCAATAAATTCGAGCTTATATTTACACAAGAAATAATTTTTCAGACATTAAGAATAATTTTCGTTTCTTCAGTAATATTTCTTTCACTGAATTATTTAGTTAATGAAGAATTACTTATGTTTTACATTGTATTGGCATTATCAACTGCTGCCTTTATCTCTTTTTTGTTTTTATTTTCCTTTTCTAAAAAAACTTTAACTTTTCTGGAACACAAAAAATCCAATATCACGAAAAGAGAAAAAAGCAACTTGAATAAGTTCATCCTTGCTGTTTCTGTAACTGCACTATCCGGGATTTTTTTCAGCTATATAGACAAAATAATGCTTGGTGGTTTTGTCGACGGAGAATTTATTGGATACTACTCTGCTGCATTTAGTTTTATTGGGGCATCAATTCCCATTATAACTTTTTCAGCAGCACTTCTTCCCATATTTAGTAGACTGACGAGAAATAAGCTTGAGCCGCTTTTTAGAAAGTCAAGGGAAATTATTATGACTCTATCAATAATTTTAATGGTTTTCTTTTTAATATTTGCCCCACTACTCATAAATATAGTATTTGGAGAATTATATGCTCCATCAGTAGAAATCTTAAGAATATTCTCGGTTGTTTTGATAATCATGTCGGCTAACGCTCTTTTTTCAACTTATTTAACAGCAATTGGAAAACCATTGGTCATAACAAAATCTTTGATTATATCATCTATACTAAATGTAATATTAAACTATATCTTGATATCCTGGTTGGTAAATTATAGTCAATTAGCCGCTGTCTATGGTGCAGTATTTGCTACAATAACTAGCAATTTCGTTTATCTTATCTTAATGTTTTATTTTAATAAGTCTTACAATTGAGAGTAAATTCTACTCTTTTTATTGTATGGGGATAAAGCACATTTTTTTTGATTATCCCATATATATCTGATAAGATTATGTAATCCCTTATATTCTTTTTTATATCTTCAGGGTATAAATTCAATAGTGTTAAGAACTTTTTGTTTTTTAAAAGATAAGGATCTGATTCAAAAAACCTCACTAAGTCATAAGTTATTAAATCTACTTCAGGATTCCAATCAACAAAAACATATTTTCCTTCTTTTAATAAAATCTGTCCTCTTGAAAAATCTCCATGAAGTGTTGTTACTACAAATTTTTTTCCAGACAAATTCATTCTTTTAAGAACGCTTTTTATATAATTTTTGTAAGGGCTTTTTTTTATTCTTTTGTTTATTTTTTTTAGATGCTCTTTTAAAGAAATTTTCTTAATTCCCTGAGAGTTATAAAATTCCATTAGTCTTTTAATTAATCCAGAATCATCATTTTCTTGATAAACTGTTAGCATCTCTTCTATCGAATAAATTTTATTCTTATTTATCTCAAAGATTTTTGGAGCAAACCCCTCTAGCGCAAATTTTTCTTGAAATTTCTTTGATTTTATGAAATCTTCGTTTTTTCCAAGTAAAGGGAATGATATAACTTTTTTATCTTTTAGTTTAAATCCCTTTATTTGTCCTGCGACAAAAATTACATCACCAAAATTCTCTGCTAAATAAACATTTTTCAAGAATGGTTGAAGTAATCCTATTTTAATAAAAAAATAGATAATTCTTTTAAGGGGGGAATTAAATTTTACTCTCATAAAATTAACAGCGTTTTCTTTATTTTGGAAGTATACTTCTCTCTTATGCTTTTTATGCTTTAATATGTAGTATTTCTTTTTTTGAGAGTTTTTGAATTTTTCAGATATTTCACTAAGTTTTTCTTCAAACATTTTTTCCATCACTTTTAAATATCATTAGAAGTTCATCAGCAACTCTATCCCATGTGAAGCCATTATCTATAAGCCACCTTCTATAGTTTATTTTTTTTGGATTTTTTAATATTTTTTTTATTTGCGCTTCAAAGTCTCTTTCGTTTTTCCATTTATCTATCTTGTCAAATGGCATTATTGGGCCAGCTCCATTATTATTGCCTATTACAATAGGGACGCCTGCAGACATTGCCTCAAGCCACGAAAGATTAAAACCAGCGTCGGGAGTTGCTAAATTTATGAAAACCTTACATTTATTATAGAATTCGTTCATGTCAGAGAATTTATCAAAAGAATGATATACCACTTTTCCTTTGTTTTTATCCTTCGATTTTGTTTCTCTCCCAGGGTTTCCAGCAGACAGCGGTTTTAATTCAAGTTCCTTTGCAACTTTTTCATAAATTTTCTGATTACCCATTTCAGAGAATTTATTTATCCACCCAAAAGAATCTCTTTTTTTGTTTAGTGGTCTAAATTTTTCAATATTCACTGCGCGATAAATAACATGTGCCCTCGGAAATCTTTTTTTGTTATGGTGAAACAGAACTATAACTTTTCTTCTCATAAATTTACCTGTAAAATTTTGTAGGAGTGTATGAATATCTTTTCCCCATTTTACGCCAATTGAACAATAAAAGTGCTTTCTCAAAAAAATTGGGTATGGTAATATCAATGGAAGTGCGCAACTATAGTCTTGAGTGTAAATTATATCATAATTTTTTTCTTTCATCAACTTCTTAACTTTTCTTCTTATCGGAAGAAAACCCCCTTTTAAAGAATATTTTTGTAAATCATCTTCTCTTGATAAAATATCAACTTCATGCCCTTTTTTTCTTAATGCATTTGCTATTTCCGTGTTTGCCCTTCCAACACCGCCGGGAATTCTAAGTAAAACAATTAATATCTTCATTTTTATTATACAAGCTTAAGTATTTTCCTTTTTTTATGTCAGAAGGATTAATTGCCCCCTGCAAATCAAGGATTATGTGGTGGTCTTCTAGCTTATTGATTAGATTTTTTAAATCGGGCATAAAATTTCCAATAACAATTAACTTTGAATTTTGCACAAGCTTGTCAAGATTTTCCTCTTTTATATCTTTTAAGAAAGGAAGGTAATTGTTAAATTCGTCGACATCCATATACGGATCATAAACTTTTATGTTGTATCCTTTATCAAATAATCTTACAAACCCAGTTTCTGTAAGTTTATTTATTAATGTCAACGTTGGACTTCCCCTTATGTCTCCAGATGTTCCGTCATATTTGAAAGATAAGCCGATTATTCCTATTTCTCTATAGTTAGTACTCAAAATAATTTTTAATGCCCTGTTAATATGTTCCTGATTACTTTTGTCTATTGAATCAATTAGTGGAATGTTTAAGCCCTCTTTATGGGCCATATTGACTAATGCAGAAGTGTCTTTTGGCAGGCAAGAACCACCATACGCGAAGCCGGGTTTAAGATATTTTTTTGAAATATTAAGTTTATTATCATTTGAAAAAACTTCCATAAGTTCTTGAGGGTTTATTTCAAGCCTTGAAGCAATACTCCCTATTTCATTTGCGAAAGAAATTTTTAGAGCATGCCATGAGTTATTAACATATTTTATCATTTCAGCAACTTTTTCATTAGTTAAGATTATTTGCCCATTAACTCCCCAATACATCATTCTAATTTTGTCTATAGTCTCATTGTCTGAAGAGCCTATGACCATTAAACTTGGATTAAAAAAATCTTCTATAGCACTTCCTTCTCTTAAAAATTCAGGATTCATTACTATTTTTATTTCTTTATCTTTAATTTTATTTTTTAGAAAATCGATAGTTCCGGGAGAAACAGTGCTCCTTATTAATATTATATAAGGTTTTTTTACATTACTTATTATGTCATTAAAAACCATGTGAACTCTTGAATTATCCAGTCTGTCATCGTAACCTAAAGGTGTGCCGACACAAATTATTCCAATATCTGATTTATCAACAGCTTCGTTTATGTCTGTTGTAGCAAATATATTTTTTCCAGCATGCTTTTTTAGTAAATCTCCTAAACCAGGTTCTTTAATTGGAGGAATTCCTAGATTTATTTCGTCAACTTTTTTCTTTTTTATGTCGTTGCAGATAACCTGATGTCCCAGTTCAGCTAAACAAACAGCACTGACAGAGCCGACATAACCCATACCAAAAATAGCAATTTTCATTTTACTTTTTATATGAATCAAGAATTTATCCCTTATTTAAAAATTATGAAAGAGAATAACATATGTTAAGTCCTTATATTTATGCCATCAGGAGAAAATATTGCTTTAGGAAACATTTTTTTTAAACTCTCTGTTTTTACCAAAAGTTTTTCTCCTAACATATTACCAACAATTCTCTGAAATATTCCCGAGTTTTCTCCATTTTCTCCTTCTCCCTGGATTTTGTGAAAAAGACAATAGTGTTTTTCTTTAAATATTCTGATCGGGATGAGAAGTGGAAACGCAATGCTCCAATCTTGTGTATAAATGATATCATAGTTTTCTACTTCGTCTTTTCTTCTAATTGTTTCCTTTAAACTTCCCATAGAGCCAGAAAGGGATGTTATGTTTAAGTCATCTTCTCTTGAAATTATATCAACTTTATGTCCTTTTAACTCAAATTTCTCTTTGATTTTTTTAACATCATTCCCAACACCTTCATTATCATTCCATTTCCTTAACACAATTAATATTTTCATTTTACTAATTCATTTAAAACATTTCTTATTTTTTCTATAACTTCTTTTTCTTTTGAACCCCCAAATTCTAAATTTTTACTATTTTTTATGTTTAATACATCAAAATCTTTTACAAATTCCTCAGCTTTTTTCAACTCATTTTTATCATTTACCGTAAGCCAAACACCGTCGTAGTAAAAAGAATATATTTTTCCTTCCTTAATTAATTTTCTGAAAGCATTTTCCTCTATATTCTCTCCTTCAAGGTAATCTTTTATCTTTTTATTGAACACATAAATCCCAGAATTAATCATTTTATCATGAACTTCTCCTTTTTCTTTAAATTCTATTACTTGGCTCCTGTCGTTTAAGTTAATAACTCCAAAATTAGTTTTTAATTTAACACTTACCAAAGTTACTATGGGGCTATTTCTCAAATGCGCATTAGTTAGCCCTTCTAGTTGCAAATCAGTTATTTGGTCGCCGTTCATTGCATAAAAATTCTCTTCGTTAATTAGTCCTTTTTCAAATACCTGTTCAATGTCTGTTTTAAATGCATCTTCTGTCCCACCTTCTTGACTGTGTTCCACATAATTAATCCTAACTCCAAAATCACTTCCATCTCCAAAATAATTCATAATCATTTCTTTTTTATATGCTACACCTATAATTATATTAGTAACTCCATTGCTTTTAAGCCATTCAATTATTCTTTCGAGTATTGGCTTTCCTCTTACAGGAATCAGTGGTTTAGGTAAATCTTCTGTTCTTTCTTCAAACCTAGTTCCTTTCCCTCCGGCAAGTATTAGTGCAGAATTTAAAATCATCTAACATCAATAAAGATTTGTTTTAAAAAGTTTTATGGAGTTGAGTTCTATATTAAATCTTATAGAAGAAAAATTAGTAAAAATTCTTTTTAAAAGAAAAATTATCTTTTATTTTAATAGCGGTATTGCTCTATCCATCCCCATTGAGATATAAGGGTGTAAGCTTTCTCTGAAATCTGTTGTATACATACCTGGCGTTATAATTTTTGGTCTATCATGCAATTTGTCAAGATTTAATTTTCCACCAGAACTTTTAGCATAAAAAAGCAAACCAGTATCATCAATTCCTAACGGGAGTTTTTTTTGTTCGGCTTCTTTATTTGGTGTTGTATTCCACATCGCTCTTATATGCCCTAGAACAACAAAACTTTCTTCATTAACTTCTAATCCACTTTCACCTTTTATCCTTGAAGCAAGACTTGTGTTTGTAGGAACTCCTCTATCAAAAAATCCCCCTAAAGACCATAAATATCCTCTTGCAGGTTCTGCATTTCTTCTTACTAATAAAATTCCCATTCTTCCATAATCATTATCACAAGAAACAAGAGCATCATGACAACTCCTTACAAGAACTTGCCTTCCGTCTGCATAAACTGCTTCCCCTCGTCCCTTATATCTTAAAGTTTCTAAATCTGTGCCATTTTCAATAGATTCCATGAAAAAAGGATTTTCTACCGTTTTAAATTCTGTTATTTTATCAGTCATTTTTATTTTATAATTTTTCCCCTTTTAAGTATTGTTGTGATTAATTAGAATAGGTTAGGTTCAGGGTCGTTATCAACAGGTTTTTCAGGAACACCTAACCCTCCAAGTTGCCTATGGGTTAATAATCCTCCATCAACAATTATATTTTGACCGTAAATATATGACGATTTTTCAGACAATAAAAATAGAGTGACATCTGCTATCTCTTCAGAATGGCCTCTTCTTCCAATAGGAATTAAACTTCTCAAACTATTTACTCCATCTCTATTTATTCTTGCATCACCCATTCCTTCTGTCTTAATTGCTCCTGGTGAAATAGTATTAACTTTTATATTCTGTCTTCCATACTCCAAAGCCATATTTCTTGCTATAGCAGGAATCCCTGCCTTTACTATCTGATAAATTGTTCCTGGTTTAAATGACTGAATTCCTTGAACTGAGCTTACATTTACGATTCTTCCCCCTCCATTCTTTATCATATAGGGAACAACAGATCTTAGCATATTTAGGTATCCTTGAAGGTTTGTGTTTAAGATTTCATCTGCTTTTTCTTCAGGCATTGTTATTAAATTTCCATCATCATTATATTCTATGCCTGCATTATTAACAAGAATCCAAGGAGCCCCTTGCTCTGAAACAATTTTTTCAATTGTTTTCTTCACATTTTCTCTATCAGAAACATCTGTTTCATAAAATTCAGAACTTGGAGAATTTTTTCTTAAATTATTCAAAACATCATGCCCCTTTGTTTCGTTAGTATCCAACATGCAAATTTGTGCTCTATGATATGATAATCCTTCTGCTATTGACCTTCCTATCCCAGATGCAGCTCCTGTAACAATTGCAATCCGGTCTCTAAAGTCTTCGTTGTAGTTTGGAGGGGAGTAATTCATTTTATTTAATTTATTTTAATTCTCTAGCCAATCTCTTTCCAGCATATATGGGACCTTCTATAGTTCCATATTCTTGCATGCTTTTATCTAAGAAAGCCGAAACATTTTGCGATTTATTAACTGCTTCTTGCATTACCTCTTTTATAGGTCTTTCGTCAATTACCGAAGCAAAACCATAATCTACAAGTTTTTTTGTGTTAAGTATAATTTCAGGATCATCCCCCTTTCCAGTATTAACTAGCATAACTCCCTTTCCAGCCATGATTCCATCAGTTACTGCCCCCCATCCTGCTCTACAAACAGTGGTGATAATATTTGGATTTGACATAGTTTCTTTTGTTGCTTTTTCAACTTCCACTTCCAGATCCTTAAATTCGTCAGGTGATGAAGTGTATATTTTTAGCTTTTAATCTTTCCTTATTATCCTGATTATGCCTTTTGTTTTCATAAAATTTCTTATTTTTAAAATTTATGAATTGATAATCCATGAACTTCAGTACCACTAATCTTATAAATAAAATTACCTCTCAGAAAATATGAGGGTTTTAATCACAGGAATTACTGGATTTATAGGTGCGGAATTAGCTCATAAACTTGTTGAAGAAGGACAGGAAGTGTATGGATTTGTTAGGCATGTTGTTGGAAGAGACCTAAAATGTTTAGATGACATAAAAGATAAAATAAAATTAATAACATGCGACACGACAGATTATTTTTCTGTAAGAAACTCATTGAAAAAAGTTGGGCCAGAAGTAGTTTTTCACTTAGCAGCATTGTCTCCCGTAAGATTAAGTTTTGAACACCCTTTTGATTATCAAAAAAACACATTTTTAGGGACAGTAAATATTGTGGAAGCTATATTGGATTTATATGGTGTTGAAAAAGTAAGGCTTATTGTGGCATCAACAGCAGAAGTTTATGGAATCCAAAATTCAATGTCGCCGTCAACTGAAGATTTACGTTTAGAGCCTTCAAGTCCTTATGCAGTTGCAAAAGCTTCAATGGATATGTACATGAGAATGCTTTTTTATATCTACGATTTTAACGGAGTTCTTTTAAGAAACTCAAATACTTTTGGAAGAAAATATGATGATAGTTTTTTTACTGAATATCTGATAACAGAAATGCTCAAAGGAAACGATATTTACATAGGAGCGCCAGACTCTGTGAGGGATTATATGTATGTTGACGATCATGTTAATTCTTACTTGCTTGCCATGAAATCTCCAAATGCGAAAGGACAGGTATTTAACATTGCCGGAGGGAAAGGATACACTAACAAAGAGTGGACATTAAAAATTGCAGAACAAATAAACTTTCCTTTAGAAAAAATACATTTTGGAGAATATCCCCCAGGATATCCATCTCGCCCATTAAAATCAGATCAGCCATATTTAGTTTTGGATGCATCAAAAGCGCAAAGAATTCTTGGTTGGCGACAAACAATGTCTCCTGAAGAAGGTTTAAGGAAAACTATTGATTATTGGCGAAGTAAAATAAATAATTCTAAGAAAAAAGAGATTTCAGAAGAAGCATTGGAGAAAATAAAAGAAATTATAGATTCTTATTAAGATGAAAGTAGCAATGGTCACCCCCTCAAGAAAATCAGAAAAGGCAATATCTGGTTATTCTGAAGAACTTGTTAAAGCAGCAAAAATAAATAAAATTGATATGGACTTTGTAACTTATGAAAGGGGATTACCAATCTCATTTTTTAAATTATTTCCAAAATTTAAGAGTTATGATATTGTCCATATTCAGCACGAATATAATCTATTAGGCTATTATGGGCTGCCTTATTTTTTAATTTATTTATATTTCATCTTACCAAGAAATTACAAAGTGATTACTACTATGCACAATATTTTACCATTGAATGAAAAGTTTCACAGTAACTTTATAAAAACAATATTTAGAAAATTGCTTTATATTTTTCAAAACCGAGTGATAAATTACGGATCTGATTTAATTTTTGTACATTCGAACTTTTTTGTACCAACTTTGGTAAATTGGTATAATGTTCCAAAAAGAAAGATAGTTGTTTTACCGCAAGGGATAATCGAAGGTGTAAAAATAACAGAGAAAAACAAAGCAAAAAAATCTCTTAAAATAAAAAGCAATGTATACTTGATCATAGGAAATCTCCAATACGGAAAAGGCACAGATATAATTGTGGGGCAAGCGGATAAAATAGGGAAAACACTATTGATTGCTTCAAATCCAGATCCAGTAAATGATGAGAAAAAAAAGAGATTGTCAGGAATAATAGAAAATTTAATGAGGGAAGTTAAGCATCAGAATTTGTCGGAATATGTTAGATTCGACATATCGTCACTGAATGATAAAATGCCGAAATGGTGGCTTTACTTCTCAGCAGCTGATTTCGTTATGTTGCCTTATAGAGGAGGAATTGGTAGTGGGATATTTACACATGCAATTGCTACAAAAAAACCAGTTATCTCAAGTAGTATTCCTTTTTTTACAGATATAGAAAAGAATTATGGTTGTATAAAGACAGCAGAAAATGAAAGTAATTATTCTAGACTAGTTCACGAATGTATAAAATCAAAAAATTACAAAAAAATGGTAAAAGAATGCGAAAGGTACATGAAAGAGAATAGTTGGAGGGCAGTGACCAAAAGATATAAAGATATTTACCTTTCTCTTTTAAAATGAAAATAGTGGTAATTGGAGCCTCAGGATTTTTAGGAACAAAGCTGTTTAACTTTCTATCAAAAAATCACGAGGTAATTGGAACTTATTCTGACAACAAAAAGGAAGGATTAATGCATTTGGACGCCACAATTCCTGGTGATATAAAAAAATTTCTAAATGATAATAAGCCAGATATTGTTATAGATACTATAGCATTAACAAGTTCTGTTGCATGCGAAAAAAATCCAGATTTATGTAGGAGATTGAATTACGAAACAGCAAAAAATATTTTAGAAGCATGTAAAACAATCAATTCAGTTATGGTATTTTTTTCTTCAACATATATCTTCGACGGAAAGAAAGGAAATTACAACGAATCTGACTTACCTAATCCTGAGAATGAATATGGAAAAACAAAAGTGTTGGCTGAGAAGGAGATTTTAAGTTATAAAAATTCAATCGTAATAAGGGTAGATGCAATGTATGGTTACAATGGAAAAGGTGAAAAAAATGGTGTTTTTGGAGGTTCAATATTATCTGGAAATGAAGTAAAATTAAAAGCTCCTGATCAAATGAGGCAACCTGTCTTGGCTGATGATGTTGTAAGCGCTATTTTATTTATCTTGAAGAAAAATCAAAGGGGTTTATTTCATGTTGCTGGACCAACCAGAGTAAAAATGATTGATTTTTTAAAAAGTTTAGAGAAAGTAGTTAGGGATGAGTCAAAAATTTCATCAATACAAACAAATGAAAAATCAGAAATTGAAATGAAAATCCCATTTAATACAACTTTGGATATATCGAAAATAGAAAATCTGGGATTAAAAACACATTCTTTTGAGGAAGGGCTTGAAATTTTAAGAAACCAGTATAATAAAGACAAATAATTACTATTTTTTTACTATCCTAAATTTAGGCAATGCTGTTATTAAAATCCCTCCTTTTTCAAAATATTCTTTTTCCTGCTCCTTTATTTCTTCGAAGAAATGCCATGTATTAACCAAAAGATAATCTGGATTTGTTTTCCTCATTTCTTCTGGAGAAGTTATAGGAATTAAACTTCCTATTGTTTTCTTTCCCCATTTATCTTGATTTTTATCGGCGATAAAATCAATGATATTGGAATTTAGTCCAAAATATTGAAGTATAACATTCCCTCTTGTTGATGCGCCATAAATCCAAATTTTTTTACCATTTGATTTTTCTTCTTCCAGAAAATTCATCGAATCTTCTCTTATTTTGTCAATTCTTAAAGCAAATTCAAGATATGGATTTATTGTATTCAGTCCAATTTTTTGCTCTCTTTCAATTATCCCATTTATTCTTGATTTAGATTCACTAAATGGATTGATTTTTTCATTCCCAATTTTTTTTATGTACGTTCTTATACTTCCCCCATTTATATCATTTAGTTCAGCATCAAATATTTCTAGATTATGTTTTTCTAAAAGATTTTTCAATGAAGATAGTGAATAATACTCTCTATGTTCATGACATATATTATCAAATGCGTTATATTCTAACATTGTTGCAAGATAATTTTGCTGAATTACAAATAATCCATCATTATCTAAAATTTCATTAATGTCTCTGAGAAATTCATTAGGATTTTCCAAGTCATAGAACATTGAAATTGCAGTAATTATCTTCGCCTTTTTATCTACAAATTCTTCTTTGAAATTTTTTGCATTGAAAAAATTGTTTATTACATTAAATCCTTTTTCTTTGGCTTCTTTAGCTACATTTTTTGAAGGTTCAAATCCGATGAGCTTTCCTTTGGTATAAAATCCAAGCAAGGTTCCGTCATTACATCCAATATCTACAGCAATATCATTTTCGTTTAAGTCAATTAATTTAAGTGATTTCTCAACAATATCCTTCAAATCTTTTTTGATAGTTGTACTTATCCCTGATTTGTACCAATACTGCTCGTCCCACATTGATTCCGGAGGTGCGTTATGTTTTAGTTGTAAAACTTTACATTCCCCACATAGAACAAGTTCAAGAGGAACTCTTGGAATTTTCATCTGTTCTTTTTCAGATTTAATAAAACCAGTAACATATTGATTTCCAAGAGAGATTATAAAAGAGAGATTTTCAGATCCACATATACGACAATTTTTTATTTCAAACATCTTTATTTTAAAGCTTCTTCATATACTTTCTCCAGTTTTTTATTCCTTTCTTTTATAGAGAACTTCCCATATTTTATAATGTTTACGCAATTTTTTGACATTTTTTCTCTTAGTTTTTTGTTTTTAATAAGTTTTTCAGTTAAATCTATGATTTTCTCAGTAATTTTTTCATTATATTTCATCATTTCCTGTTTAGTTACATTCTCTTTTACTATAAATCCGGTTTTATCATCACCAACAATTTCATTCCTCGCGAAACCATCAACAGTTACAATAGGAATTCCAAAAGACATTGCTTCCAACATTGAGAATCCGAAACTATCTTTATATCCTGGATACACAAATACGTCACATATTGGGTAAATTTCATTAAACAGTTTTTCCTGTCCCATTAAATCATAAAAGTTTATCCTTTCATTTTTCAAATATCTCTTTTTAATGTTTTCGGGAGTGTCAGAAACAATAATTCCTTTTACGTCTCCATACTTTTTCGTTAATCTATTAATTGCCCCCAATGCGTGCAAGCCTCCTTTTCTAAAGAAATACCTTCCTACAAAAAGAAGATTTATTCCTCGGTGCTCTTTTCTCTTTTCTTTTGGAAGAGGAATCGCTGGGTAAATAACATCTATTTTTTCTTTTATCTCTGGAAATTTCTTTAGAATTCTTTTTTTAGCTGCGCAAGTCCATACAATTATCTTTTTACAGTTTTTATTTATCAATAGTTTTTTAGCTCTTTTCCTAACAAGATCATTTTCATGTCCCAAGAAAAACTGCCAGTCTCCTTCGAAATCGACAACCCATGGCTTATCAGTATTTTTTGAAAGACAATGTGCGCAGTGTATCAAATCAAATTTCTCTTTGGATTTTGTATGTCTTACGTTCAATATGGGAATTTTTAACAAAAAAATCAGGCTTCTTATAGTCCTTTTAATGTTATGAGAAAAAAAAAGCTGTCTAGAGTTTGTTAAAACTCCTTTTTGATTTTTTGTATTCAGATATTCAATATTATTAGGTGGATTTTTAATTAAATACTTGTAATATGGCGAATCAGGATATTTCCAAGGATACTGCAAATAAACTTTAATTTTTTTATTCATTTTACTATTAAATCACAAAAATAATTATTTAATGAAATTAAAAAGCTTATGAATTTATACATCTGAATAAGATACTATCACTTATTTTTGGTGACAGAAGATAGTTATCTAATATCATAAAGTTTTTTAAAGAAATATCCGAGATTATTTCATGGATGGCTTGATGAGTCAATTAAATGGAGTAACAAAAAATTTTGATCCTATTGACAAAATCAATTCAATAATAAAAGAGTTGGCTAATAATTTAGTGTTCCCATCTTTAAACAATAAAAGACTAGTAGATATTTTGACAAAAAATGAAGAAGATTTAGTCGATTTTATTAAAAATAATTCCATACTATCCGACATAGATGACATAATATTTATTTTAGAATCAAAATATAGGGATGTAAAAGGTTACAGCGTGGAAGATAGAGATATCACAAAGATTTATGATGCTGTATTTAATGAAGGGTTTTTTTTCAATGGAAAATTGACGATGTTTTCCGGAGGAACTGGCTCAAATAGATTGACAAAAGGCCTGCTTGAAATGGGGGCGGACATAACTTTATTAGTTAATGCTTATGATGACGGAAAAAGCACAGGACATATAAGAAGAAACTTGAATCTTTTAGGTCCATCAGATATTGCTAAAAATATAGTGGCTCTTATGGGGGATTCTAAACAAGAACTGAGAAGCTTTTTAGAATATCGTCTGCCCATAACAAAAACCTCTGAACAATTGAGAAGTGATTTGAGGTTAGCAATAACAGATCATGAAAAATCAGGTTTGATAAATGATTTTCTTAATAAGACAGATGTATCAATCAAGACACAATTACGTGTTTTTCTCACAGAATTTGAAAGGGCAATCTCTACTTGGGAAACAAAATATAATCAGGTTTATGACTTACGAGATTATGGAATAAGGAATATGATTTATGTTGGAGCTCATTTTCATTATAATAAGGATTATCATTTTACAAATAATAAGCTAATTGAGTTTTTTGGCCTATCCGGAAAAATATTTCTGAATAATCAAGAACCATTATGGTTAATTGCAGTGACTGAAAAAGGAAATCTATTGAACTGCGAAGCAGAAGTTGTATTTGATCATCTTAATGAAGAGATATCTGAAATATTTTTAGTAAAAAAGCCATTAGGTGATGCAGATATAAGACAATTTAACTTATTACCTTCGATAAATGATAAAATTAATTATATAAAATCAAATTTTGCAGTTTATCCAGAAGCGACAGAAGAAGCGATTGATTCAATTAAGCAATCAGAATTAATAATATTTCCTCCAACAACATTCCATTCTAGTTTGACTCCAACGTTGGTTACTAAGGGAATTTCAGAGGCACTGAATAACTCTAATTCATTGAAAATATTTGTGGCTAATTTAATAAGAGAAAGAGGTTTTCATACTTTGGGAGAAAATTTAGTTGAACTTGAAAAATATATTAATCATGAAACAAATAATGGTCAAAAAACAGAAATAGATTATATAATAATAAATACTCATGGTTATAGAACCGATGGAGTAATAAATGCTAATAGATTGCCTATAGATAAAAAGTATCTTTCTCAATGTGGTGTTGAGTTAATTGAGGTAAGTGTTGAAGAAGATTCACAATACCATATGAAACACCAACATAAGCTTCTAGCGCAGATTATTCATTCTCTTAAAATGATAGATGACATTGGTTATAGAGTTAATAAAGGAAAATTAATCAAAAAAGAAAAAATAAACAAAATTGAGAATAAGAGAGAACAACTAAGGCAGTTATTAAATAACCCTTTTTTGTATAAGGAAAAAGAGTCTAGAATAAAAAGATTAATTGATGAGATATTGGGTATTAGTGGAGTAGACAAGTTTAAACCGAAGAGACCGATAAAAGTTATTATTTTAGGTGCTGGTAAGGGAACTCGACTTAAATCAGATATACCTAAAATAATTTATCCAATCAATGGTAAAGCGAATTTAGCTTATTTATTAGAAAAATACTACAAAATTGATGAAAAACCAATTGTTGTCGTCAATGAAAATGATATAAAAAAGCTTGAGGGCTGGTCTGAAAATTATCCCAGTTACAATGCCAAAGTAATCATAACAAAAGATCTTAGGGGAACTGCTATGAGTTTTTTTGATGTTCTAAAAAAAGAGTTCTCCGATTTTGATGGAGATATCTTTTTGTCTTGGGGTGATATTACAAATATAAGATCAGAAACAATAAACTTAACCTGTGCTATACATCAGGCTTTAGAAAGTTCAGTTATAACAATCCCAACATGCTGGGAAAAAAATCCTTATGCAGGGTTAATAAGGGATAATGATGGGAAAATAATTGATGTTTTTATAACCAAAGAAAATCCAGGACAAAAAAGGGATTTTGGAGAACATGATGCTAGTATATTCATATTTAAATCAAAAGAAGTTCTTGAAGCACTTAAACAATTAGTAAATGATTCTGGAATAGAAAAAGGAACTATTTCCGAGCTTAATTTTTTAAAATTGATTCCAAAGTTGACAAGTCTAGAAAAAGAAATTGTTGGTATTGCCAGTGCAGATCCGAAAGAATGTGCAGGATTCAATACACAAGAAGAAGTTGAGATGGTTGAACAATATATGAAAGAACTTAATGATGAAATACAAAATTCAAAAGAGAGTGTATTAAACTTAAGTTTTGAGGAGTATAATATAAGACAACATTTATCAAGATTAGATGAATATCTAAAGAAAGTTTACAAAGGGTTATCTATAGATGTAGATGAAACCATAACAAACGAAGATAATGAAGTTCCGAATGATATTGTTGAACTTCTTGTGAAGTTATCGAATAATAACATTCCTGTGGGTATTATGACTGTCAGGCAGAACAATTCTTTGACTGAAAAACTTATTCACAAAATTATTTCTCATAAGAATCTTAAAATATCTTCCAAATCAAAATTTTATATTTATCCAGAAAATGCTTCATATTGTTACAGGTTAGATTATGGAGTTAGTAAAAAAATGTATGATGAAAAAATGCCGCAATATGTTTTAGAAACTGCATTAAAAATACTCAGGAAAAATGTCTTGAAGCTTGAAGATGACTATATTGTAACAGATTATAAACTACACATTCTACCAAAAAACCCAAATATTCAAAATGGATACGTTAACAAAATAAATTCTATGTTCAGGATAATGAACATACCTCTAGCAGTCAATAAAAGTAATTCTGCACAAACTTCAGGTTCTATTGTAATATCTAAAAAAGAAATTAATAAGGAATTTGCTTTAACACATTTCGCAAACGCTAACGATTTATTGGTTGATGAAATAGTTAAAATAGGAGACATGGGTGATTTAGATTCAGTAGACAATTCCTTATTAAAAGGAGTGGGAAGCTTTTCAGTAAATGAGTATGACATTAATAATAAAGAGCAAGTTAGCATCACTTTAGCAAAAGGATTACAATATAAAGGAGTTAATGGGTCGAGGTGGCTATTAAATCAAATAAAATTTGCAACAGACAATGTTTAAAATGCAAAATAAAGAAAAAACAGGAGAAATTTTTCCTAAAGATATAATTCTAAAATGCGAACGAATGATAGCCTACGATTCGAATGACTATCTTTATCCAAAAGGTTCAAAACATGATAATTCTACAAATTGGTTGTTCAATTTTAAACTTTACAGATTATTTTATCCTAAATATTCAGGACAAATCACTGGAAATTTAAAAATTCTAGATTTAGGGTGTGCAGGAGGGGGTTTTGTAAGGGCATGTATCAATGATGGTTGTTTTGCAGTTGGTTTAGAAGGTAGTGACTACTCAAAAAAAATGCACAGGGCTGAATGGCCAATAATTCCAGATTCATTATTTACCTGCGATATTACAAAAGATTTTTCCATAACTAAAAAAAAACCCAAACAAATTATCAAATTCCATGTTATAACGGCATGGGAGGTTTTGGAACATTTAGAAGAAAATCAAATAGGCAGCCTAATTGAAAACATAAAAAAACATCTCTTAGAAGAAGGCCTGTTCATAGCAAGTGTGGCTAATTATTCCGATATGGTTAGTGATATTGAATTTCATAGAACTCAAAAACCAAAAAAATGGTGGGTTAAAAAGTTTGCAGAACATGGGATGTATAATTTAGAAAATTTTTATCCTTACTTTAATGGACAGTATATTAGGGGCCCAGAAGAAAGTGAAAAATCTTTTCATATAATAATGAGTTTAAATCCAAAAAAAGCACCAAAACCTATAAAACTTAGTTTAAAGGAAAAAATAGTTGATATATGGAAAGACAGCAAAATTCAAAGGTTTTTACTGAAATAAAATGGACAATAGAAAAAAAGTAAAGAATATCTTGGCCCTTTTATTATTCTTCAAAAATAACAAAAAACTTGGTTTGGAAAATTTTATTGATTATTTGCTAATAAAGAGATGGATTTCAAAAAATAAAGATTATCAAAATATAGGTTACAATAGAAAAATAAAAAAAGTTATATTTTTGGTAAAGGATTTGAAAGGAACGATAACCATGAATGGCCATCAGCCATGTGATGCTTTAAAAAAAAGAGGGATAAATTCGGAAGTATATGTAAGAAAACTCCCAGAAGACATAGATAACTCAATGGTGATTTTTGTCAAATATTTTCCTTTTAGTGATGTTATAAGGGCGATTAAAAAAAATTGTATCCTTGTCTATAATGTTCTTGATGATGCAAGACCAAACTTGTTAGAAAATCAAGGAAAGATATGTCATGGAATAATATTCCCTAACAAAAGAATGCAAAATGATTTTAAACATTATCTTTTTCAAAGAACAAAATCGTTTGTTATGTACCATCATTGGGATCCAAAGTTTGGCAAATTGAAAGCAAAAAAACAAAATAAAAAATTTACCTTAGTATATTTTGGTGGCGCCCCAAATAAAGTTCTTTTTGCTGATAAGATACCGGAATTAATTTTAGTCCAAAATTTTTTAGAACAATTAAAAGTCAAGGAGAAATTTAATTGCCTTTATTCCATGAGAAAAGAAGGCTCTTACGAGTTTTTATATAAGCCATCGACAAAAGTTGCTACGGCGTCTGCGATAGGAGCCAATATTATAACTTCTCGTGATTCTTCAGTAGTTGAGCTTCTCGGGGAAAATTATCCATATCTTACAAATACAGATTTTCAATCAGTTATAAAAACACTTGATTATGCTAAGAAAACATTTGGAAAAAAAGTTTGGAAAGATGCCTTAAAAACCATGAAAAAAGTTAAGAAAAAAACAGACATTAATAATGTAGTTAAAGGATATATAAACATAATGAAAGAGTTATCTGTTAAAACTGACTGATATATTTAAAAAATACTAAATCCTCCTATCTTTATTAAAATGAGAAGTTTAGACAAATCAGTGAATATGATAACTCTTCCTAGTCCGTGGCTTATTGATGATAAGGACTTGCCTAATTTAGGAGTTTTAGGTATTGCTTCATATCTGCAACAAAACAACATAGAAACTACAGTATCTGATTTGTGTGGTTTGACAGAAGATAAATGGGATGATAATTTGAAATACGCAGATATTTATGGAATCAGTCTTACTACGCCTCAAGCCCATCTTGCAGAAAAAGTTGCACAGCGAATAAGAGAAAGGCAGCCAAATGCTTTAATTGTCATGGGAGGTTATCATGCTTCAGCCATGCCAGAACACACTTTAAATCTCGGAGCAGATTATGTTGTTAAGGGCGATGGTGAAGTAGAAATGCTGAAAATTACCCGCGGACAGTTGAATGGACTTAAAAGAGGTATTATTGATGCACCAATGATTCCTGAAGCCGAAATGCAAAAACTTCCTTGGCCTGCGAGGGAACTTATTGACATTGATCAATATCATCGTGTTGGAACTAATGCAAATGTTTGGGGAGATTCAAGAGATGAAATAAAAGAAGGACATCTGATTACTTCTCGTGGTTGTCCATTCAAATGTGGTTTTTGTGCTCAAATGACTCTTTCAAATTTTCGTGTTCGTTATAGGGAAGATTCTGATGTTTTTAATGAAATGAGGCATCTCGGAGAAAAATATAACTGCAATAGATTTTACATGTTTGATGATATATTCATTGTTTCAGAAAAACAAGTTAATAGATTATGTAATAAATTTGATGAATTGCAAAAAGAGTTTTCTTTCGATTGGCATTGTCTTGGAAGAGTAGATGTGCCTCCAACATTTAACAGAAAGCTTAATCTTTACAAAAGAATGTATGATGCTGGTTGTAAGCAGATTACTTATGGAATTGAACATGCTGATGATAGAATCTTAAGAAGAATAGAAAAAGAGACAACATATGAAGAAAATATGGAAGCTATAATTGCTGCAAAGACAGTAGGCATGCGTGTAAGAGCACAAATGATTGTTGGTTTACCTGGAGAGACAGACGATTCGATAGAAACAATGGCAAGATTTATTAGAGAATCGCCTGTTGATTCCGTCGGTGTTCATGTTTTTGTCCCACTTCCTGGGTCTCCTATTTGGGATTATTCAGATGAAAGCGGATATTCAAAAAAATTTGATTTCAGATTTAGAAAGGTAAAAACCTTTGAATGGTATCAAACTATTGGAAGACCTGGAGAATGGGCTTCACACTATCTTCATATAAATCCTCTACCAGAGCAAATCCAATCATGGGCAGAATATATTCGCGGAGTTGCTGGAGAAAAAAATGCCTACAGATTTGATCCTCGCTGGAAAGAGAAAAGTAAAACAGCACAGGCATTATATGTCCAAGATGTTCCGGGTAGTTGCTAACTAGCCAATCCTTTTAAAATACTTGTCTCTCACTTTCACGAAATTTATAAACCACTTTCTTCTGTTTTAAAAATGCAAAACAGAATATCTGCAGTAATCCCTGTTTATCACGGCGAGAAAACCATAAAAGAAACTTTTGAAAGTATTAAAGGAATTGTTGATGAAATTATTGTTGTTCATGATGGCCCCTGTAGCGATAATACACTGAAAATCGCAAGAAAGTTCACAAAAAAGGTTTATTCTCTTCCTAAAAGAAAAGGTCGTAGTGTATTTCCATTTGCCTTTGGTTTGCGAAAAGCAAAGTATGAATGGGTTCTAAAATTAGACGACGACGAATCCCTCTCTGATGAACTAAGAAAAAACATAAGAAAATTAATTCAAAATAATGAAATAGATGCATATAGCTTTATTCATCCTCTTTGGGATGGAAAAAAATCTGTTACAAAAACTTGGCCGAGAAAAGTTGCATTGGCGAGAAAATCAAAAATTTCTTACCTTGGTTTTCCAGGGTTTGATATGACACTAAATGTTTCTTCAGGAAAGGTCAAAAAAACAAATTACATAATAATTCACAAACCAAAAGAAAATCAGGATGTTGGTTTTAAGGGTTTTAGAGAAAAGGTTATGAAAAGATATGCTCCAAGTCAGGCAAAAAATCTTCTAAAAGATTTTAAAGAATTCCCAACATTTCAGTATGATAAAAAAAACTTTCCATTGAAAATAAAAATCAGAACAAAGTTGCCTGTTATAAACAATACAATATATGCCTTATTGGTTTTTTTCAAACAAATGTTTTACGAAGGAGCTTGGAAAGAAGGAAATAAAGGTTTTAATGTCGTAGCGAAAACTTTTATTTATAACATCTATCTTGGCTATTTAATTCACAAAGAGAAAATCAAGCAGAAGAAATACTCTTGAATATTTTTTCATATTCTTTGGCGGAATTTTCCCAGCTAAATTTTTTTGAATATCTTAATGCTTCTTTTCCCATTTTTTCTCTTAATTTTTTATTGTTTATCAATAAAACTGCTTTTTCTTTTAGGTTGTCATAGTTATCAACCAGAAAACCTGTTTTTTCATTTAAAATAACTTCAGAAATTGATCCTCTTTTATACCCTATTGAAGGTTTTCTGCAAGCAGCAGCCTCTATAAAAATAAGCCCAAAACCCTCCCATTTTGAGGCAGAAATGAAAAAACTGCATTCTTGATAATTTTTAATTAATTCTTTTTTAGATATTTTCCCAAGAAAAGATACTTTATCTGCGTTAATTAGTTTTGCATAATTCTTTAATTTAGGTTCTAATGGCCCAGAACCGACTATGTATATTGGAAAATTAATTTCCTTACTTAACCTGATTAACTCATGCACTGATTTGTGATTTTCAAGACGCCCTACAAAAAGCATAAATTTCTTATCTTTCTTTTTTGGATTGAATTCTTCACTAACCCCATTGTAAACAACTTTTATTTTGTCTCTATGAATTATTTTTGATAGGTTTTCCTTCATATAATCAGAAATTACAAGAGAAACTGGTTTTTTTCTAAGGGTTAAAAGTATTGCTTTATTAAGATAAACCCTAAAAATATTTTTGGAAAATGGAGATCCATGCCATGTAATAACTGAAGGCAAACTAAAAAATGCGGGATTTAATGATGAGTGATGAACATTAAAAATATCAAAATTGTATTTCTTATGCAAATTCAATATTTCTTTTCTTAACCTGATTAAATTTGGAAAATATTGTATTGAGTCATTTAAAGAATTACTAGACAACAATTTTCTACCTTTGATTTTTATTATCTTAAAATTATCTTCCGGCATGTCAATTTCAGGAGCGATAATAAAAACATCATGAATTTTTCCCAATCTTCTTGCTAGCTCATAAATTACAGTACTTACTCCATTTCCCTCGATAAAAGTATCATTGACAAACGCTATCCTCATATTTTTCATAGAAGGTGTTATGTTTTAAAGATTATGGAATTCAAACACGTGTTTCAGAAATTACTATTTTACAAAAACAAAATCATCCAACTCAGCGTAATTCCCAGCCTTTTTTAAGAATTCTTCTTTCTCTAAAATATTATCTGGATAAGAAACTTCCCAGATTTTTATGGGTCCCCTAAATCCTCCAAAATATACGAAGTCCTTTATGTTAGCCCCCTGAGAATTTAAGCTGACAATTAATGGGTCTTCTTCTGAGTGGACTAATTTTACAGTATCATAGTTCTCAAAGCTATCATCAAGCAAATAAAGCTGTGCAAACAAACTTTTCGAAACTTTTTGAGACAAATATATAACCATTCCAAGTCCATCTATGTTAATTTGTTCACCATTTTGATTTATCGTCGGCATTATTATAACAGTTGCATCAAGTCCTCCGCCAAAGTCAACTAATTCCTCATTGAAATACATATATCTTAGTGGAATATTGAATTGCTGGTTGTTATACACAAATGCTCCTATTGGCTGCGAAAATTCACTAAACTCGTTAGATTCATCATCAGTCATCTCAATTAAAACTCCTGCCATTATCGCTTTTCCTTCCGGAAGAAATATCTCCTTACCAGAATATTCATAAAACATATCTTCATCGACAGATGTCCCGCCTTGATAAACTTTTAAAGTACCTGTATCTGTTTCTTGGGTATCGAAAAGAGGGATTAATGGTATATTTGACAATCTATCCCTTCCGTTTTCATCACTTCCTATTGAGCTGTATGCAGGATATTTTCCTAAATCTGTAGAATCAATAAGTAGATATGAAACATTGTATGTTTTCATCAAACTCAAAGCTGTTTCAGGATTTGGAGTTGTGAGTAAATACCTTCCTGTTAAATGGTCCCAGTGTTTTATCGAATGTCCGCCATCAGTTACCGTCGGTCTTTGACCTATTGTTTGTACCCAATATCCATAATCCCACCAGTGGACAAATATTGATTTTTCAGGAGTATTTTCGCGAACCCAAAACATTGCTTTTTCCCACTGGGTATAATACTGATTTGGAATAGTAGACTTAACCGAAAGAGCAGTTGCCTCTTCATAATTATTAAAGGTAATCCCTGTGTAAAACAAACTAACCAATAATATTAACAAAAAACAAATTTTCCAGAATTCGTCTTTTGTTTTTAGATTATAATTCAACAATATAACTGGTAAAAATGCCGCCGGAATTATAAAAACAGGAGAAGATATCAAAATTAACCTTATTATGCTTCTCGAAGCGACCATCATTAATATCAACAAAGCGAACACAAAAAAATATGAAAATTCTATTTCTCTGAATTTATCAAGTTTCTCTTTGGCGTCTAGATTTTTTAAATAGACATATACAAAAGACCCGACTAAAACAATAATTGAGCCGAAATAAATTGTTTGACTTATGAAATTTTCTCCATTGAAAACACTGTCTGAAGAATACTTTGAAAAAATAAATCCTGTAATAAATAAGATAAATGAACCTGTTAAGATTGCTTTTTCCTTTTTTTCTAAATGTTTTACTGCTTCATAAAATAATAATATTGCTCCAAAAAAGAACATCCAAAAAAAACTCTTACCTAAACTAGAAAATAGGTCTGTTAGGTAAAGCGCTTTATTTTCGGCTACTGTTGATCCTATTCTACTAGTTCCAAGAGGATTTAACAATTGTTTTCCCAAATCTGCAAAAATCCCTAATGCAAAATCAGGGTTTAGTATCAATGCAGAAATAAATCCCAAAAGTATTGTTAAAATAAAAACAATTACTTCTTTACTCATCCATTTCCTTTTGGTTAATTCTTTAGCTTTTTTTTCAAGCTTTTCGCCAATAAAAACATTAATTATCAACATTAGAAAAACAAATACTGGTATTATTGGACCAGTCAAATCAAAAAAACTCCCACCATAAATATATGAAAAGAAAAAAACCGAAGGTATAAACCACAAAGAATAAATCACAGTTTCTTTATTACCAACTTTTCCGAAGAAAAATGCTACAAAAACTGCAAAAGCTATGGATATAAAAATAAATCTGAATCCTCCCCATGTGAATACCATAAGACAGGTTGAAATTCCAGCTCCCAAACCAAACAAATAACTTTTATCAATCTTTAAAATCTTTTTTTTGTTATTCCAGGCTTTCAAAAAAAGGAAAAACGAAAGCCAAAAGAAAAATAATCCTGCACTCTCTAATTCAGGTATTCCCGCGGTCGTCCTATGTTGCAAAACAGGCATGACTGAATAAAGCCCCGAAGCGATAACAGCAATAGCATCTTTCTGAAATTCTTCTCTATTGTGAAATATTTCTCTGACTAAAAAGAAAAATGAAACAATACTTAATCCAAAAAAAATCACAGGAAAGATTATTGCAACATATTCTAATGTTATATCGCCAGAAAACAAATTTAGAAATTTATACAAGTACGCAATACCAAAAGGCACGAAATTATAGTAAGGATTAGCCATTCCTAAGTATCTCATATAGTCTGGTTTCAATGGTTCACCATGTTCAACTATTTCTCCAGCAACTCTAAGGAACAAGAAAGGATCCAAGTCAGGACCCAATACATATTCTCCAGTGATAGAACTCTTCAAATCATCAATGTTTGTTGTCCTTATATAAGTGCCAAGAATTACTATTAAGACAAGTAATGCTAGTGATATGTAAATCCACAATTTGTTGTTTTGCCAATTCTCATTAAACTTGAATTTTATCAAATTATCAGACATCATTTAAATAACAGGGTTTTCTTTAAAAAGTTAGTGTTCACAAAAATATCACAAATGCAATTAGGATAATTAACAACTGAAAAACGTTTATTAAATAAACAACATCCTTTTCATAAACTTTTTTGCTAGGTTTTATTTTTTTTAATATATAAATGCTTAAGTGTGTAAGCCCGTAAATTTTATTATACTTTAATTCAAGACTATTGTCTTTATTCGGCTTTCCGAATGATTGTTTTTCCAATTTTCCCCTGGATTTTAAAGCCGTTTCTATGAAATAAGGTATGAAAACAAATGTAGCGATTTTTTCGAAGTTTCCAAGAATTGCCATTATTGCAATTAATGCCCCAACACTCCATGTTAAAGAATCTCCAGGAAAAACTTTTGCGGGATATTTATTAAAAATATAAAATGCAATCAGCGAGGCAACCATAGTCATACCGACGACAGACAGCCATGCAGAACCTGTTATGTATGCAACAAAAGATAAGAAGGTTAAAATTAAAATTCCCTGGCTTGTTTCCAATCCATTAAATCCGGCAAGAAAATTATATGTTGTAGTTGCTCCAACAATTCCTAAGGGAATAAGGAACAAAGGATAAAAAATTCCAAAGTGAACAACCCCAAAAAAAGGAAGATTCATTGTTGATTCTCCAACATTAATCACAATTATTGGTATTGAGGCAAACAAAGCCAAGATTAATCTCCATTTTTTAGACATGCCTCCTGTAGTCCAACCCCATAAATCATCAATAACTCCAATGATTGTTAGAATAAGAATCACAGTCAACAATGCAAACATACTTATTATTGTGAAATCTTGTGATTCTGTTAAGAAAGATTTTACTCCAATGTAAATTAAAATTCCCAAGACAAACGATAAAACTACAACGATTCCTCCAGAAGCCGCAACATTTTCTTTGCTTTCGTATTTATTCATATCTTTCCATAAAAAACCTCTTGCCCTCGCCTTTTTAATCCAAAGAGGTATAAAGAAAAAAGTTACAAAAAAACTTACTATAATTGGAAGTAATGTTATAAACTCCATGTGTTATTTTGTGCTTTGTTACTTTTAAAACTTATGAAACTTAACTGAAAAATTATCCAAATATAAAAGGAGTTATGTAAACTTCAATCACTCCTGCTAAAAGAAGAAATATCATCGCTATGAAAATAAGTATAACTGTATTTTCAACAATCCTTAAGAAAATTTTGTTTCTTACTCCATGCCTTAATATTCCAACACCAAACATTCCACCTGCCAAAGCAGTGACAAAGTATGCAGCTATCTCGGGAATTCCATGAATCATATACCTTGCGATGCCTATTGGGATTCCTGTTATTTGGTATTTCGTAAATATCCCTATCGCTGTAGCTATAACGCTAGCATTCCATGACAAAATAAAAATTGCTCCAGCGCCAAATATGAGCGAGAATATCAAAGTAAAAATCATAACGTAGATATTATTACTTATTATAGAAATAAATCTTGTTTCATTTGTTGTAGATCCAGTCAAACTGTCAGTATTTAACTCTCCGATAGAATATTTTGAAACACAATCTTCAATGCTTCCAGGATTGTTTATCATGCAATAGGTCTCAATTTGTGCATTGAATAAATTTTCATCCTGCAAAACAATATTCCAAAATGAAAATGCAATTACAAAACCAAGGAAAAGCCACATGAAAGCAAAAATTGCATCTTTATGCATTTTCCAAACACCAAAAAATCCCCCAACATGTTCGTCTAAATCTTCCTGATTTCTTATAAGGAAATACATGAAAGGCAATGAAAATAAGACAGAGAAAGTTACTACGAGCATTCCTGCATATTCATACAATACTGTATCTCCAGAAAAAAACCATTTTACTAAAAGCAGAGATAATGAAGCGTAGACTATTCCAACAAAAAGCATTTTTAATGGCCCTTTTTCCAATCTCTTTGGATTCACCATGGATTCTAGCATCGTTCTATGAGAAAAAGAGAATTTTTAAATGTTCGCGCCTTTTTCAAGAAATGATGAACCATAAAGAAAAAAAATTCAACAAAATTGTCAAAGATATAAAAAGTGTTAAAATTCAGGGTGCTAGAAACATAGCAGAAGCAGCAATCAAAGCTTATTTTTTGGTTCCTTCAAAAAAGGCAAAAAAAATCCTTTTTAATTCAAGACCTACAGAACCGATGATGCAAAATGTCCTTGATATGACTGGCACTTACACTGAAAAAGAAATTTTAAATCACTTTGATTCAACACAAGAAAAAATAAATAAATTTGTCTTAAAATTAATAAGAAAAAACTCCGTGGTTTTCACTCATTGTCATTCGACAAATGTTTCTAATGCACTTATTTATGCTCACAAAAAAAGGAAAAAATTTGAAGTCTATCTCACAGAGACTAGACCTTTGTATCAAGGAAGGAAAACTGCGAGAGAATTAAGAAACGCCGGTATAAAGTCGACTATGTTTGTTGATTCTGCTATAGGGGTTGCATTATCAGGAGAGCAGGGCGCAAAAAAAGTAAATGCAGTATTTATTGGAGCAGATGCGCTATTAAAAAGTGGTGTGATTAATAAAGTCGGTTCTGAAATTGTTGCTAGGGTTGCCATGGATGAAAAAATCCCTTTTTATGTTGTGGCTGATTCTTGGAAATTCACAAAAGAAAAAATTCTCATAGAACAAAGGTCTTTGAATGAAATATGGGATAAAGCTCCAAAAAATGTGAAAATTAAAAATCCTGCATTTGAATTTGTTCCAAAGAAATACATAAAAGCCATAATATCTGAATATGGAGTTTTAAGCTACAATTCTTTTTTGAAAAAAGTTAGTTAATACCATGGATTAATCTCTCAACTTCCTTGCTTACCGAATCTAGATTAGCATCAATTTCTTTTTTTATTTCTTCAAGCTTTTCAATTTGAATTTTAATTAGTTCCTGCGTTTTTGGTATGTCTTTTTTAACGAGATTTTTATTTCCAACATCCACTAAAAGTTCCTCAGATAAAATTTTTGACTTGATAAAAATTCCTCTTCCAATTGGGGCATATATCTCCTTTCCCCCGGACTTTACCAGTTCTTTTAAGCCTTCACTTAGTAAATTAAGCTCTTTTATTCCTGATTCAACTGCTTCAATCTGTTCATGCATCTGCCTTAATTGCTGTTCAAACAAACTTAACTTGAATAAATTCTCTTGCTCTTTTTGTTTTTCAACTTCTAAACTTTTCTTTTCCTTATCCATAAAAGAACCAACAAAAAAGGGCTTTTAAATTTTCAGGTTTTTATTAAAGCTAAGCGACGTCTAAAACTTTCCTTAATACTATGCTGGAAATAATTGCAGAGCCTATATACCACCAAATCCAAGAACTTCCTAGTGTAGTATCTATATAAACTCCCTTTAACCACCAAATTAATAAGATTATTGGAATGGCAGTTATAATTAAAGGTTTGAAAGAGTGTTTCATCATTTCAAAAGTCATATTCATCATGTCCTTGTTGATTTTTTCTTGCGCCTTTATATCACCTTTTCTCTCTCTAAGATTTTTTTGAAGCTCTTTCTGTCCTGTTCTGAGCTCTTTCATTCTTTTTTGGTCTGTAAAATATTTTGTAACCAAAGTCATTGCTAGTGTGATAAGAAAACCAGCAATAATAACACTGTAAATGGGGTATGCAATCATTAATTCTTTTATCATTTTTCAAATTCTCCTAATTTTATTTTTATCATTTTTTAAAAAAGTAAAAGTTGTTTTTAAAACTATTTAACCACCAAAAACTTTTCTCATTGCAGGATTCATTTCTGCTTGATGCTTTGCGATGTTCTGGAAGAATTGATACATAATCATTATTACAAGCAGAATTGCAGTTCCAGAAACTAAAGCTCCTAACAAGTCAGTCACCGACGCCAAAAGTCCTATTGCTATTCCTCCCATCACTGTTAAAGGCATTATGTATCTCTCAAAAATACTTTCAAGGACTCTTTCATCCTGTCTGAATCCTGTAATGTGCAAACCAGAAGCAGCAACTTTATGTGCTTGGGATTTTGCATCCATTCCAGATGTTTTAACCCAAAACACTGCAAATAGTGTTGAGAAGAAAACAAAAAATGCTATATGGAAAAATCCTTGAAGCAAATAAATTGGTAGGAATCCTCCCCTTATTATTAAATCTAAAAGGTTTGTTGAACCAATCCAAAATGCTAATCCTCCTACCGGTACGCCCTCGACAAAACTTCCCAAGAAGCTGAAATATGATGCGAATTTTGCCATTCCAGTGCATTCAACTCCACTTGATAAACACGGTGCTGCTGCATTTTCAAACATTCCTGCAAAAAGCTGTAAGTTCGCGACGAGCGCAGCCGTTAAGATAACTGGAATAACTGAGGTGTAGAAAAATTGTAAAGGATACTTTATTCCATATCCTCTTATTCTTCCAAAAGATAGAGGAATCTCAACTTTCATTGATTGTGCCCAGACAACTAAGACAAATATAAGTATTGTAACAAGAATTGCGGCAAAAGCAGACATGAATTCAATTGTGAACCTGTTCATTATTGCCTGTATCAAAACAAAAACTTTTCCAGAACACGCAACATTCGCGAAATTAACGAGACAGTTTTCTCCTTGCTGGTTCACGAATTGGAATGCACTTGTCATTAATCTCCAGCTAACTCCAGCACCAATGAATAAACTTACTCCTGAACCGAATCCCCATTTACTGGTAAGCCCGTCCATATAAAATATAGCCAACCCACCTAAAATAAGCTGCAATATAACAATAGCTGTAAATCCGGAAGCTGCCTGAAGTCCTTGCATCATAACGTAGACAAATGCTTCAAATACTATAAAGAACAAAATAAGTAATTTTTGTATTCCCTGGAAGAATTTTTTTCCTTCTTCTGTTGTTGTGTCAATATCCATAATTCTGGAACCAGTTAATAACTGCAAGATAATAGAAGCCATAACAATTGGACCAACACCAAGGGAAATTATACTTCCAAATTCTGTCCCAAGGATTATTGCTAAATATTCAAATCTAGCTAAAGCGTTGCCTGATAATCCAAAAAGAGGAATATTCGCAAGGACAAAAAAAGAAATAAGCACAATTAAAGTCCACTTGAATTTGACGCCGAAACTAAGTTTTTTTTCGTCTGGTTTTTTTACTTCTGGGATGTATGTTAAAATGTTTTTTAAATCCATTTTTTATTCCTACAATTTTTTTGAAGCAGTTATAATCTCGCCGCCGGCATTTTTTACTTTTTCAACAGCTGATTCTGAAGCTTCTTTGCATTTTATTTTCAGTTTATTTTTTAGCTTGTAACTTTCATTGCCACCCAAAATTTTATATTCACCTAAATCAATCTCAAATTCACTGCCTGTCTTTTTTGCAATTCCCCTTTTTACATACGTGTCCAAATTAAACTCTATATCCGGCAAGTTTATTCTTTTTCTTTTGTCTATTTTTGTTCCCCTACTTGTTATTCCCTGCTTTCCGAAGTATCCGTGGCCATAAAGCTTTGTGACAAGGGTTTTTTTGTGGTCAGCTCTTTTTCCACTTCCACTCATTCCGCCTCCCCCATGATGCCCTGATTTTTTGTGTTTTTTTCTAGAGCCGTAGCCATGAGTTCCCATTTTTCTTCCATGCATTCTCGACGACCTTTTACGTTTTTTTGTCTTTATCATCTTATGCTGCAACTCCAGAACTTGCTATTAAATTAGGTTTACCGGTTATTAACTCTTCTATGCTAATTCCTTGCTTATCAGCCAACCAATGCAAGTATCTATCTTCAATCTTCTTTAATTCATATTTATCAGCATAAACAATATTTAACCTTCCAAAATCATCAAATTTGAAATCTTCATCACTAAACCTATAAGCAAATATTTCTCCAATATTCCAATCATTAATTTTTCTAAATCCCAAAATCACATTTCTTTTTGATAGCCCTCTTCTTTCTAATCTCCCAAAGTATTTTACTTTTACCGGTTTTCCTTTGTATCCAATAACTGCATCATAAACTCCCCCGTATCTTAATTTTCCATTAATCATTTTACAACATCCTTTTTAACAAATCATTTATTTTTTCTTTGTGATTTCCTAGAACTCCTTTTGGAAAATGCAGTTTGCTGTTTATCCCTTTTCTAGGTGGATGAAGTCTGAAAAAAGGTTTGAGGTTTAACTCTTCGTATTTCTTTCCTTTTTTTATTTTTTCAACAGCATCTTTAGCGTCGATTTTTTTTGATTTTTCTATAGGTTGCCCTCTAGCCTTTATGAGATTTTCAAAATCTACATCGCTTAATTCTCCGAAAGCGACAAAATCCCTTACTTTTTTTATCATTCCTAAATTTTTTTCGCTTGGATTCAAAACTACGCAGGAATATTTTCTTTTTAACCTTAACCTATTGAGGGTTTCAACTATTTCTTTTTTTAGTCCTACCTGTCCGCTTATTCTTATTATACAAATCATATTCTGTTTGTTTTTTCAAGTGCGTTCATGCACGCTTTTACTAAGTTGAATGTAGTCCTTTTCTTTCCTGTTGTTCTTGTATAGACATCTTTTATTCCAGCAAGACTCAAAACCTTTCTTAATTCACTTGCAGCAACCAATCCAGTTCCTTGTGCTGCAGGAATTATAGTTATTCTCACACTTCCTGCTTTTCCCTCAACCTTAAATGGAACTGAATGTAGTTCATTACATGAACAGTCAAAACTTGAACAGGCTCTTTTTATTTTTATTATATTTAGCTTAGCTTTTCTTATTGCTTTTTCCCTCGCTGGAAGTGTTTCCTTTGCCTTTCCCATTCCAACTCCGACGTGTCCATCCTCATCTCCAATAACTGCCATTGTTGAGAATTTTGGAATGTTTCCTTCTTTTGTTTTCCTTTGTGTTTGCCTCCATATTCTCCTCTTTCCTCCACCGAATTTTCCTTTTGCCTGGCCAATATTTATAACGTCTATTTTAACATTAATCAATTTATCAACAATTTCACTTTCCAATATTTTTTTTCCACTATAAATTATTTCATCAATACTTTTTATTTTTCCGTCTTTAACATCTTTCCCAAGTTTTGTTTTTGGTCCCCATCCAATAATATTCTCTTCTATCTTTTCAGTTTTTTTAGGAGTTTCTTTTATTTCTTCTACCAATTCTTCCTTTTTCTCTTCGACAACTTCTTCTGTATTTTTTTTAGGCATTTTTTTCTACGTTTGATTTAATTTTTTTAAAAAATTCAGAAAAATCTTCTTTTAAGTTTTTTCCTTCAATTCTGCTTTCTTCCGGAAAAACTTTTTTATCATGGGGTATTTTTACACCAGCGTCAACAACACCTTTCAAGAACCCATAAGCCCTCGATTTTTTTAATGCACGCATCATTCCTAAGTCAAGTACAGGAGTTTGTTTTTTCTCTTTTATAATATTTTTCCCCATTAATAATCCAGTAAGGTATGCTGCAGGAATTGATTTCAAGCTATTTTCAAATTCTTTAGGCCAGCCATAATTAATCAGTTTTTTTGAGCTGATACCTATTTCAATATTGTCTTGGGTTTTTTCACTTGTAACATATTGTGCAATAATGTACTTGTTTGTCTTTCTAAATACAACTCTTGGGACATTACCTTTTAACAACTTTAATCTTTTAGAGTAATCTGTCTTATTTTCAATCCTTCTTCTTTTAAGCGTTTTCATTTTCTTTTCTTTTTCTTGACAGCTCCTTCTGTCTTTAATTCTCCGATGTATTCTTTTAGATTGACCTTACTTCTAAAATACCTATTCCTAATCTTTTTTCTTATATCCAAGTAATCTTGGACAGAAATCTTTTCTTGTTTTTTTAACTCTGATACATAACTTCTTAATTTTCTGGTTAATGTTACATACTCTTTTTTTCTTTTTGAAACTTTTTTCCTTATGTTTCCAGGACTTCTTCTATATTTTCTTTTTTCTTTTTTCTTACTTCCCTTTATCCTCTTTACTATTATTGCTCCGGATTTATTTAAATCTCTTATATCTTGTTTTGTTATTGCTTCTTTAATCTCGTTAATCCTTGAGTTTACAAATACAATCCTGTTTTTTCCTACATTTAAAGTTCGTGCTGCAAGTTTTTTCTTTTTTCCTAAATTCATTTTTTCTTCCCCGTGTTTTTAAGTAATTTTTTGGTGTTTAGATTGTAAACTTGCAATTTCATTTCTTCTGCCATTTTTGCAATTTCAATCTTTTTTTTCTTTCCTATTTTAGCAATGACGGCCACATCATTTTTATTAAGTTTATTCAATTCCGAAACATTCCTTACTAAAACTAAACCTTTTCCTTCTACCTTGTTTCTATTTTTTTTATCTTGCTTGTACCCTATTTCAACTCTTACAGGGTATCCTCTCCTCCTTTCCCTCATTTTATTGTCTCTTCCCGTAGGTCTTTTCCATCTCTGTTTTCTTTTTCTTCTTTTTCCTAATCTGCTGTATCTACTCCAAATTCTTCTGACAAATTTTTTAGTCATATTTTTACTCCTCCTTTCTCCACAATGAAAATTCCGTCTTGGAAAACCCTTCTGTCTTTTTCCCTTATCTTAGTTATTCTTTCTATGGCTGCTGCAGTTTGTCCCGCAAGCTCCTTATCAAGTGCCTTGACTGTTATTACATCTCCTTTTATTTCAATATCAGCCCCTTCAGGAAGTTTTGAGACTCTTGGAATTTTTTCTCCAAGGAAGTTCTTTACAGAAATATCTCTTCCTTTTACTTCTACAGTCATAGGGAAGTGGCTCGAGCAAATCTTTAATTTGTATTCGAATCCTTCTTGAACACCTTTAATCATATTTTTTACGTGGGCATTTATAGTGTTTATCCTCTTCTTTTCATTTTTTGTCGCTTTTTTACATTCTATAAAAAATTTACTGTTTTCTTTCCTGAATATAATATTTTTAGAACCAAACTTTCTTTTTAATTCCCCTTCTTTTCCTTTTACAGTAATAGTGCTTCCACTTGATTCTATTTGAACTCCTTCTGGAATTGTTATCTCCTTGGAAATTTTTCTTTTCATTTTAATAAAAATAAGCTATTAAGCTTCCTCCTGTTTCTTCTTCTATAACTTCTTGATGTGTCATCAGTCCTTTATTTGTTGAGATTATTATTGTTCCAACATTTCTAGCCGGAAGATACCTTCTTATATACTTATCAATATTTTTTTTGTTGACGCTGAATCTTGGTTTTATTGCTTTACAATCAAAAATCTCTCCAATCGTTATTTCAATTTGTTTTTCTTTGCTATTAATTTTGTATTTTTTTATTGCATTTTTTTGTTTCATAATTTTAAGTATTTCTATTAATAAATTTGACATCTTGTCAGTCCTCACAGTATCCTTTCTTGCCTTCTTGGCATTTTTTATCATATTTAGTGCATCAGCGACGATATCTTGTGACATTTTAACTGTATTTTTTGAACCCTATTTCCTCCGCTATTTCCCTAAAACAATGTCTGCAAAAATTTAAATCATAAAGTTTTATATGTGCCCCAAACCTTCCACACCTCTCACATTTTCTTTTCGCAATACCCGTCGTTCTTTCTTTTGGTTTGTTATGACGCAGGAACTTTTCCATTACTGCTGGTTTGCTCCTCAGTTGTTTCAGTATTTTTTTCCAATCACTTGCTGTCATTTTAGTTTTGTTTATTTAATTAAATAAATTTAGTCTGGAAATTTTCTTCCATAAATTTAATTATTTCCTCTTTGGATATTTTTTGCCTTGCAGGGATTTTTCCCCTTTTTATTTTTTTTAATCTTACCCTTCTTCCATCCCTTTTGAACACTACTGTAACATCCAACCCCCTTATTCCAATATCTCTTTGATATTCTATTCCGGGAATTTCTATATACTCTTCAATACCAAATGAAAAATTATTTTCGCTCATTTGTTTTTTCTTTAAAGTGTTATCAATTGTAACAAGCATCCTTTTAAGGATTTCAGGTATATTTTTCCTAATTGTTACAACCGCCCCAACCTCCATATTAGGCTTTACTCCCAAAGCAGGAATTCTTCTGTTGGGAGAAGTTTTCATTTTTGCAGGTTTTCTTCCGGTAAGGATTTTTAGAAGTTTGAATCCTTTTTCTAAGGAGTCTCCCATACCCCCTATACTCAAGACAACTTTCTCAATTTTCATTTTTTTATTATTTTTAATCATTTTCAATCACCATTAATTGTTTAATTAAAACATTGATTTCTCCATTAGGAGTTTTTACTTGGGCCATTCTATTTTTTGAATCTATATTATTGATTATTCCTTTTTTACCAGTGTGCTTTCCTTTTGTTACAATTGCATTCGCCTTGTCTTTTAATTCAATTATTTTCTCTATCTTCTTATCTTTTAAATTTATTAATGCAGAGTCATTTGTATCACACTTTACATCAGAAATGAAATTATTACCGTCGCTCAAATTAATCTGGGTTTTTCCTTTTTTTAAGGTTGTTTTTTTCATTACTTTTGAAATTTTTTTTATAGATTCTTTTTCACTTATTTCTTTAGCTGTGAATTTTCCATTTTCAGTCAAATCAATCCTATAGTTTTTTTTCGAAGGAACAATTGTTATAACATCAAACAAACTTGTATTTTGATTGTCATTTCTTACAGGACTAAGGTTTATCAAAACTTGCTTAAGATTTATTGCTCTTTTTACTTCTTTCCTGTTCTGGGCAACTTTGAGCAAATCTCTCAATATAATTAATATTGGAAGTCCCTCATCAGCTTTTGAGCTTGGTCTGACTACATACACACCTCCCTTTCTAGGTATTGGCCAGTTTTTTGGCACTTCTTGTCTTTTAAGGTGCATTTTTATTCTCCGTTTTCTTTGATTTTATTCTTTCTTTGTCTTGAAGATTTAGCTCAATAATTTGAAGGTTTGATGGTTGAAGTTTCACATTAGCTTTTGAACCATCTCTCTTAGAAACTTGAATTCCTTCAACATTTAATGTCGCTGTTTTCAGCTTCACTTCTGTAACTTTCCCTTGCTTATTTTTAAATTTTCCCCTAACTATCTTTACAGTATCTCCCTTTCTAACAGAGATATTTCTTTTTTCGTATTTTTTTCTTAAATCCTTTGATAAATTCACACTTACAAATTTCTTTCTTAAATGGAGTGGAGCTTTAGCTAAATATTTCCTCTGCTTTCGAGGCTGTTTACTTTCTTTCCAGTGTTTTGAAAAATTTTTTTTCATTTTAACTAAGGTACATCCTGGTATTTTTTAGACCTAACTCATAAATGCGTTCAGCTCTTTTTACGAAATAATCAATATCTTTTTTTGTCATAGAACCAATACTGTATGTTAACATAGAATACATTTTATTTTTACATCTAAGTGCATCACTCATTAATACAGATGCTCCTTGAATGTCTCCCTTTCCATTTAAAAAAATCCCTGACTGTGCAATACACATAAATTCCATGTGTATGGTCTTCATTATTTCTCCTTTCACATCACTTATTTCCCCTTTTTTCACTCTTTCATCTATTCTATCTCTTGCCTTTTCTGTTTTGTCCATTATCCTGCATAATTTACTCTTTGTCCATTTTTCTCTTTCAAGGCAATAGTTTGGATTTAATTGATTATATTGATTCATTTTAATACACCGATTGCGCGATTTTCGCGACTTGTGCCCATCGTTCCATTACTTCTCTTGCGACAGGACCTTTTATTTGAGTTCCTTTTGGATTTCCTTTATCATCTTTTAATATTGCTACAGCGTTTTCTTCAAACGCAACTCGTTCTCCATTTAACCTTCTGTAAGGTTTTTTTATTTTTATTACAACAGCGTCGAAAACCTTCCCCCTCATTTCAGGGTCCCCTTTTTTTATACTGACTTTTACCCAATCTGCAATCTTCGCACTTCCTTGTCGCCCTTTTTTGCTTTTTCCCTTCTTTACTCCGACAATTCTTGCAATTTTTCCTCCGCTGTTATCGGCAACTATCACTGTTGAGCCAAGATTTAATCCCCTAGTTGCTTTCGCACTTATCGCTTTCATTTTTTAACTCCTCCTAAATTTAATTTATCAACAACAACGAAATGTATTATCTTGCTTAATGGCCTGCACTCTTTAGCTATTGCAGTGTCTCCAATGTTTATTTCATTGCTTATGCAGTCAGGAAGTCGTGCGTGAATTTTGATTCTCGTTTTTTTATACCTTTCATATTTCCTTACGTAAACTATTCTTTCAAAAACAATAACAACTCTTTTTGGAAATTTTTTCGTAACTGTGCCTTGAATAGTTTTTCCTCTTACTCTTAAAGAACCGTGGAAAGGACATTTTTGATCTTTACAATTATTCTTTATAGCTGATGCTAAGTTTTTGCCATAGTTTTTTGTGGCTTTTTCCATTGCTATTTTTTCGGTTTCCATTTTTGTGTATTTTAGTCACTTATTGATTCTTCGTCAAATCCTAATCTGACTAAGAGAGATTTTACTTTTTTCGTGTGGTCTCCTTGTAACTCAATCGCGTTACCTTTGTATGTTCCTCCGCAAGCAAGCTCGTTTTTCAGGGCTTTTGCGGTTTTCTTTATGTCAATTCCGCTGTCGAATCCGGAAACCACTGTAACTACCTTACCATATTTTTTTCTCTCGGTTGTCACTTGTATCTTTTGCGAACTTTTTACGATTTGTTCGCATACACATGCCTGCTTTGGCAGGCCGCATTTTGGGCATATTTCCATTTTACTTATTTAAAGTGAGTATTTTTGCAATTGTTTTTTTAATTTCTTTTGTTTTTGAACTTCCTATTTTTGTCGTGCCTGCACGAGATTTTAACATTTCAAATTTCAAATCTTTGAGCTTTTTCTCCTTTTCCTCTTTACTCATTTTTTTTATTTCACTTATTTTTATTACCATGTTTTGGTTTCTCCTTGATTAAATCTTTGTGAGATTTTATTTTTTCAATCAATTTTTCATCGATTACTATTTTGTCTTTCAAAACTACATACGGGGACAAAATGCTAACTTTAACACCTACAGTTCCAGGTTTTGTTTGAGCGACAGACTTTGCTCTGTCAACAACTTTCGCACTATCACCAGTTTTTTTCAAATAACCTTCTGCAAATCTCCAGGATTTAGCTCTTGCTCCCGGGAGCTTTCCACCTAACCTTATCTCAGCCCCTAAAGCTCCAGAATTAATTATTTTTTTCAATGTTTTGTAAGCAATAACTTTGAATTTCAATGGACCGAAATTTTCAAGAGCCAATGCAATTTCATCAGCCATTATCTGTGCATCAAATTCTGGCTGATCTATTTCATTTATTTCAACATGTGGATTTTCAAGTGTGAATCTTTTTTTCAAAGTACTTGTCAATTCATTTATTCTTTCTCCCCCTCTTCCTATAATCATTCCTGGTCTGTGTGTTGATATTATCACTTTTTCACCGATGGGGGTGTACTCTATTTTAATCTTGCTAATTTTTCCTTTTCCAAGAGAATTCTTTATATATTCTTTTATTGAATGCTCATCTTTCTTGAATTTTACAATTTTTCTTTCTTCCATTTTATAGTCCTACCTCTTTCAGTAATTTATCTAATTCGTAAAATCCATTTGTTCCAGGTTGAGGCATTTCTCCAAGCCTTAAATCCGTTGGAGGTAAACATAATTCTCCCGCATATATTGATATTTTACTTCTTTCACAACCAATGACTTCAATTGCCCCATAATTGTGTCTGAATAAAAATTTATCATCTCCATTTATGACTCTATTCCCACCAAATCCTAAAATCATAACACCATTTTCAATACCTCGATAAACTGCATATTGAGATTCTCCATCTATGTTTAATGATACAACCTCTCCTGTAGACAAATTATCTAGATCTTCTGCATTGTTAACTAATTTAATTTCTAATTCCTTTTTCACTTTATTTTTTCTCCTTTGCAATTAATTTAACATGAGTTCTTTTTTTTCTTACACTTCCGAATCTTCCGTAAGGCCTCTGGCCAAAGTTAGATATCGCTTCGGATATTATTGGATTCTCTATCCCATTTATGTTCGCGTTTGCTGATAGTGACTTTAATATTTTTATGAAGTGCTCCGCTGCTTTTTTTGGGTATCTCCCAGACATCATTCCTTTCCTATGTGGAATTTCTCCTTTCATCGGCACGGCTTTTTTCATTGAGACAACTTTTTCTAAGTCTGTTATTGCGCCCTCAATTGTTTTTCCTTTAATGAATTTACTTACTGCTATTGAATGCTTCGTTGAAATATGCAAATTGCTGAATTTTACAACTACTTCTGTCTTTTTCTTCCGAATGGCATCTTGGTGTCTGCTTTTTGTTTCTTCTTTTTTAATCTCTTTTTTTACTTCAGGAGTTTTTGCTCCTTTTGTTTTTTGAGCTTCAACTATTTCTTTTTCAATTTTGCTTTTTTCTTCCTTTGTTTTTTGTTTTTTTTCTGTCATTTTATTGTTTATTTTTTAGACTGTGCTTTTGTTCCTTTTGTCGCACCAACTCCCGCTTTTCCGTGCTTTACTTTTCCCCTAGTTGGTGCAAATTCACCAAGACGATGTCCGAGTGTTTCTTCTGTTATTTCAACAGGCATAAAATTTCTCCCATTGTAAACCTGGATTTTCATTCCAACCATTTTTGGGACAATTATCAAATCCCTCTTATGTGTTTTCACTGGTTTTTTATTTTTTATTTTATCATCAGCACTGTTTACGAAGTTTTCTATCTCCTGGAATTGTCTAAGCGTAAATCTCCTTTGCCTTGATTTGAGGTATTTTGCAAATTCTCTTGTGTCTAATCCTTTTAATTCCTGCAATGTTTTTCCTCTAAATGTAAATTGTTTTTTTTCTACCATTTTTCTAATTTATTTTTCATTTTATTTTTTTTTCCTTCCAGTTCTTCTTGGCCTTATGTGGCCTACTTTCTTTCCAGGAGGAGCATTTCTTTTAGCGATTTTTCTCTTTGGATTTTTACCACGTCCAGAACCAAATGGGTGGTCTACTACATTCACTTTTATTGCCGATGTTCTTGGCCATAATTTTCCTTTTGTTTTCATTAAGTGATATTTTTTCCCTGCTTTAATAAATGGCTTGTCCAAACGTCCTCCTCCTGCAATAACCCCAATTATTGCTCTACATTTCTTATGAAATCTTTTTTCTTTTTTTGAAGGCATTAAAACGAAAACATCTTCTCCAACTTTTCTGTTTAAAACAGCAGAACTTCCTCCAGTTTTTATGAATACTCCTCCATCTCCAGGAGCTGATTCTATGCAATAAATTCTTGTTTTTATTGGGATCCTGTCTAATTCCATTATGTTTCCATCTTTAACTTCATTTGATTCAAAGCTTATTTTTTGTCCTTCAACCATGTTTGTGAATGCAGGAATGTAAAAGTCTTCTCCATTGTGTTTTATTCTCGCGACAGGCGCTGTGTGCCCCATCGAGTTCATTAGTTTTATTACTGTTCCTTCTCCTTTTAGGTTTACAGGATATCTTAACTTGAAAATATATGCTCCTCTCCTAACTCTGTAAGTGCCACTTCCATGTCCTCTCGCTTGCTGAATTATTCTTTTACCCATTTCATATCATTCCCAATTTAGTTGCTATGTCAATTGCAGGCGAACTTTTATTTAATTTAACATAAGCATTTTTTTTATTTCCATTTATCATTGTCCTAACTTTTTCAACCTTCACATTAAACAAGTCTTCAACCTCTTTTTTTATCTGGCTTTTTGTTGCGCTTTTTTCCATTTCAAAAACTAGAACGTTTTCTCTTTCAATCAGCATAACTGCTTTTTCAGTTGTTATTGGCTTCAAGTTCATTTTCTTAATACTCCCGGAATTTCATACTGCGAAAATTCTGGAAAAAGATTCTTTCCATTTAGTACTCTATAAAAACATTCGCCTGCAAGTTTGCAGTCATTAAGTGCATTATGTGGCTCACCTTCTTTAATCAATCCTTCATTTCCAAGTAAGATTCTTTTATCAGGAAGCCCGCAAAAATTCAAGATATTTGTAAGATTCATGTCAGACTCTTTTCTAAATGTTCCTTTTTCTTCCTTGAAAAGAAAATCACCATTAATTACTCTGTAAACTACTTGCGCGATACTGTGAAGGTCAAATGCTCTGTGCTGGAAAGTTTTCTTTAATCCATATTTTTTTGCTTTCATTTCTATAAACGTTAGGTCAAATTGCGGATTTTGACATAATAAATTCCTAACGGGCATTTTTCCCATCCATACGAAAAAGTTATTGATTAATTCTTTCTGTGACTTTTTTTTAGGATTTCTCAAGTAATCATTTGTTTTCCCTATTATTTTTAATGCGTCTTCTTCAATTACATCTTCATCATCAATTCTTCCTTCTTCCAAAAAATAATTTTTTGGATTATTCAAATCAATTGCTCCTATCTGCCAGATTCCACACTTAACTTTGTCGAGTCCAGAAGTTTCAATATCTAAAGCTATTGGTTCCATTATTTTTCTCCTAGTTTTTTATTTAATTCATTGATTGCTTGCTCTGTGTAAATTGTTAATCTCCCCTGGCCTCCTTCAGCCAAATCTATAACACTCAAATTTTCAGTGTTTGAACTGTCAAACGCATTTGCTTTCATTTTTTCATTTTTTCCAATTACTATAAGCAATCCGGCGCTTGCCTTATATTTTCTCCCCCTCATTTTTCCTTTTCCGCTTCTGACATTCTTCTTTTTTAATGCAACTCCAAAAAGATCTTCTCCGAGAATTTTTTTTAAACTTATAAATAAGTCTTTTGTTTTGAGTGAAGCCATTTTTGATTCAACTATAAACGGAAGGTCTTTTCCCTTAAAATTATTTAAGCTGGAATATTTCTTGCGTATCTCTTTTTCATTTGCGGTTGCACTTAATGCTGAACTCAATGCCATCTTCATTTCTCTTTTGTTAAGTTTTTTTCTTTTTATTATTGACAAAATTTTTGGAGGATGAGCTCTTCTTCCTCCTCTTGCTCCGGGAATTGTCGCACCTTCCCATACAAAATTAGAACCTCTTTTGGACATAATTTTTCTTGGAACTCTTGAAACACCTTTTCCATAATGTCCTTTCCAAACATGCCTTCTGTGTCTTATTTTTCCGCTTGCAGAATATTGCATTCCAGCCTCAAACATTGGAGCGTAAGGCTGTCTTATTTTTTTTGCTTCAAGAACTTTTGAGATTATGTCTTCTCTTATTTTTTCAGAGAAATATTCTGGCAATGTAATTTCCTTAATTTTTTCCCCTTCAATAGACAAAATGTTTGCTTTCATCTGAATTGTCTCATAAATTTAATTCGGATAAATAAAAATCTTTGATTCACTTTCATCTTATAATCTCCAATAAGTCAAAATTCTTTTTTGACTGCTTTTTAGTTTTTCTTAAAGGAGAGGTCATTATGAGTTGTCTTTTTGAAGGTCCTTGTACACTTCCCCTAACAATTATATAATCTGTTTTTACATCTCCAAAATTCTTTATTCCTTTTAATTCTTCTTTATTCTCTGATTTTCCCAAATCAATTATTTTGTTGTTGTAAACATTTCTTGTATACATTCCCATCTGTCCAGCCATTGGGGCTCTGAATGTAACACGTGCTGGATGCCAAGGCCCTAAACTTCCAGGACGCCTTCGTCCTTTTTCTGATTTGTGAGATTTTAATGTAATTCCAAATCTTTTAACAGGTCCTTGCAATCCCTGGCCTTTTGTTAAACCTCTTAAATCAACCAACTGCCCCTTTTCAAAAACATCCAAAACAGAAATTTCTTTAATCAAATTCTCCCTGACAAAATTTATTTTTTCGTCCAAAGTTCCAGAAAGCCCTATCTCGCTTAAATCAGGTGTTTTTTTTATCCCTGTTTTTTTTACCTGAGAATAAACGATTATTCTTACATCATCATAATTATCTTTTTTTTCAAAATAACTCAGGTCTTGTTTTTTTGCTTTTGGAATTCTTATCTTTCTTTTTAATTCTTTATCAATATTTTCAACCAAAAATTCATTTACAACATTTCCGTTTTTGTAGAACCTTATTGATAGTATCTTCATTGGGGGACATTCAAGAATCGTACATGGAATGACAATTTTTTTCCCTTTCATAAGAGAATTAGGTGTATTGTCTTTGGCTGAAACAGAGACCATTCCAGCTTTGTAGCATAAAAATCCATTGAGATTTTTCCCAGAACTAATTACATCCCAGTTTACACTAGGCAGAAATTTTCTGGCCCTTTTCCTCGGCCAAAACTGCAAACTTCCCTTTCTTGGTGATTTTCTTGTAGGCATTTCTTAATAATGCGGATAACATTTTAAGTCCTGGAACAAAATACATAGAAAAAGTAGGTTTAAAAGGTTTTTTAAGGGGCAGAAATTATAAAAACCGAGAATATCGTAATTCTTTATGACAAAAATTGATGAATCTTTGAAGTATTTTACAGTGTTGTTCCAGATAAGAACAGATTACTTTCAGTACATAAAAGCTGTATTATTATATAGGCTAAGGCGTAAAGTAGAATTTCCAAAAGCAGTAGTTAGACTAAAAGGCGCTAAATTTATAGCGAGGGAAAAAAGCATGGACATTGCCCATTTATCAAATTTTTACGAAAGAAAAACTACAAATTTATTATTGAAATTAAAACCAAAAATTTTAGTTGATGTCGGAGCGCACATAGGAAGGTTTTCCATAATTCTAGCTAAAAGAGGTTCTAAGGTCATTTCTATAGAGCCAAATAAATATACTTTAGAACAATTGAAAAAAAATGTAAAGTTAAACAATTTGCAAGATAAAATAACAATTATAGGATATGGTTGTTCTGATAAAAATGAAAATGCTACATTATATTCTGTTCCTCAAAACGAAGGGTTGAGTTCTCTTGTGAAAAAAGAAAACGCAAGAAAAGAAAAAATTAAAGTAAAAAAACTAGATACTATCTGTAATAATCTTAACCTGAGTCCAAATTCTATAGATGTCATAAAAATTGATGTTGAAGGTTTTGAGTTAAATGTTTTGAAGGGAGCATTAAATACACTCAAAAGAGGTTCACCGACGTTAATAGTAGAGATAACAGATAAAAAAAAGGAAAAGCCAATAAAGGAATTTCTAGCAAAATCTGGTTTTTTTAACAAAAAAATACTTGATTCAAGAAATTTTATTTTTACGAAAAATTAAAAACTTCTATTTATGCTTCAAATCCTTTCTCTTTTCTCATTTCCTTGCCGTCAATTTTTAAATGCCTAATTATCTTACCTTTCCTTTTAGCTATTTCTCGAATTTTTGAGAAATCTTTTTCTTTCTTTAATTCGTTTGGAATAACTATCTCGTTTATGATGAAATCATGGCTTATCATTGCACTTTTGAAGCTTTGACTATCAAAGACAAAACTTTCAGCAATCTTTCTATCACTAGTTTTAATGGAGCAGAAATCAGCCTTTGGTGCCTCTTCTTTTACACTTGGCTTCGCTGATTTTGCAGCTTTTGGTTTTATTTTCAATTCAGTATCTTCTGCAGAAAAACTCAGTGCAAAAAATGCTTTTGGATACTTTTCCATTAATTTAAGAATATCTTTTCCAGATACCTCATTCTCAATTAAGTACCTTTTTACCCCTTGGAATTGTTTTTTATCTTTAAACTCTATGTCGTTTTCAATATTCATCGTAGAAACAATAGCTCCAGTTACTAATGTTTTTTTATCTCCAAGCTTTTCTGCGATGGTTTTGACAAGTTCGTTGGCAAATTCTGCAGAAGTCTTGATTGAGTACTTTCCGTTAGAATTTTTCACTTCAACTATCGCTCTGTTTTTGAATTCTCCCCTACTAAACTTCTGAAATTGTGAATGAACTTCATCATCAATTTGATCATCAAAAATCTTTTTTATAAAATTCATATCTTATCCTACAAATTTCTACTTATAAATTTTAGTATTACATAAATTTATAAATTTTGAACTCAATTCAAATTGATGGACAACGACTATTTAAGAAGGATAACAATAACTGGAGTTCTTGTGGTTTTATTGATTTTATCTTTCCTAATCTTAAAGCCAATTTTACTCTCAATAATTATGGGGGTCATACTTGCAGTAGTTTTTTTTCCATTATATCTTTTTGTTAATAAATATATAAAAGTGCAGAGCTTGTCCGCAGGAATAATATGTTTTCTTTTAATTTTACTGATAATACTCCCAATCTGGTTTTTTACACCAATATTCCTGGAACAGGCTTTTTCAATATATCAAGTAATCCAAAAAACAGATTTTGTCACTCCGCTAAAATCCATTTTCCCGTCGCTGTTTGAATCAGGTCAGGTTTCTAACGAGATTGCTTCTATATCTCAATCCTTTATAACAAAAACCGCGAATTCGCTTGTTAACTCATTTTCTGAAGTTATATTAAATTTCCCTCTAGTAATGATGCAGTTATTCATTGTTTTCTTTACCTTTTTTTATGTATTGAGGGACAGCGATAGAATTATTCACTATTTGCAAACACTTAATCCATTCCCAAAGGATGTTGAAGAAAAATTATTTAAATCATCAAGGGAAATAACTTTTTCTGTTGTTTATGGGCAAGTTTTGATTGGAATAGTTCAAGGAATTATCGCAGGATTAGGATTTTTTATATTCGGAATAAATAACGCTTTCTTACTTACTTTTCTTGCTATGTTAGCAGGAATATTACCTATAGTTGGGACAATAATTGTTTGGTTTCCAGTTACAGTTTTTCTTTTTATTGCAGGAGATAATGTTCCTGCACTTGGTGTTGCTGTATTTGGAATAATTTCTAGCACAGTTGAAAATATACTGCGCCCATTGCTTGTTTCCAGAATGACGAGGATACATCCATTGATTTTAGTTATTGGGATGATTGGAGGATTATTTATTTTTGGATTAATAGGATTTATTTTAGGTCCTTTAGTTATAGCATATCTATTCATAATAATAGAAGCTTATAGAGGAAAGAATATTAACGGAGTTTTTATTCAACCAAATAATCAATAAAGGTGTTAAATGAGGTTAAAAGTAAAATTTTCAAAGTGGACAGCAGGCTTACCTGTTTCCATGCTTAACAGAGAGACAGCAATTAAATTGGGAGTTGACACCGAAGGTATAATCTTAATTAAAACCCTTGAAGGACATATCCATAAAACTTTTTCTTCTGTTGATACAGTTGAAGGAAATCTTGTGGAAGAAAATGAAGTTCTTATCTCCACTGAAGTTAGAAAGAGGATGAATTTGAAAAAAGGGCAGGTTGTTGATGTTAACATCTCTCCTGAAAGTGAGAGTCTTTCTTATATAAAGAAAAAACTTTACAACAAAACAATTACCAAAAAGGAAATAGACCAAATCATTCATGACATAATAAACAATTCAATATCTGGGCCGGAAATATCTTTGTTTGTGGCAGGAATGTCTTTGAATGGAATGAATGAGAGAGAACTTATCAGCATGATAGAGTCAATATTATCGCATGGAAATAGGCTGAGTCTGAAAAGTGAATTTGTTGTCGATAAACATTCGATAGGGGGAGTTCCTGGAAATAGGACAACGCCGTTAGTAGTCTCTATATGTGCCGCCGGCGGATTAATATTCCCAAAAACTTCATCAAGAGCTATAACGAGCGAAGCCGGAACAGCGGATGTTATTGAAGCAATAGCTGATGTTGAATTTAGTATAAAAGAACTTAAAGAAATTATCAGGAAAACAAACGCGTTTTTAGTGTGGGGTGGTTCCTTAGATTTAGTTCCGGCAGATTCAAAGATAATAAGGATTGAAAAAAAATTAAAAATAGACCCTGAATCACAAATGATAGCTTCAATAATGGCGAAAAAAATTGCCGTCGGAAGCAGATATATCTTAATTGATATTCCCTACGGAAAAAATACTAAAGTAACGAAAAAGAAAGCAGAAAAACTGAAAAGAAAATTTACAGACCTTGCTAAACATTTTCATAAAAAAATAGAAATTGTTTTGACAGAAGGCAGTCAGCCGATAGGAAGAGGGATAGGGCCAGCTTTGGAATTAATTGATATAATAAATATCTTAGATCCAAAGAGTAGGGGGCCTAAAGACTTAGAAGACAAATCTCTTTTTCTTGCAGGTAAGATATTTGAAATAACTGGAAAAGCAAAACAAGGAAAGGGGAGAAAAATGGCGCAGGAGATATTAAATTCTGGAAAGGCGTTTGAAAAATTTAAACAAATAATAAAAGCACAGAACGGAAGTTTTAAAAAAATAAAACCTTCAAGATTCAAAAAAAACATTTCTGCCAAAACCAACGGAAAAATAAAGGAGATAAACAACAAAGATATAGTTACTTTGGCTAGAATTCTAGGATGTCCAGGAGACAAATCTTCAGGAATATACCTAAACTTTAAGGTTGGTGAGAAAATCAGTAAGAGAGACACATTGTTAACTCTTTATGCCGAAACAGAAAACAGGCTTAATGAAGCATTAAAATTTTATTACAATAATAAAACAATAAAAATCAGGCATTGAAATATTTTTAAACTTCTTACTCTTTAATATTTGATGAAAGATATCAAAGATATAAGCTACAGGAAGAAATTAGTTGATTACTTAAGGAGAAACCTTTCAAAAGGGTACAACGCAGACTCTTTGAAATGGGCTTTGGTTTCTCAAGGCTATACGAGAACTGATGTTGATAGAGCAATTATTGAGGTGCAAAAGGAATTGGAGGAAACATCAAAGAAAAATATTGCTGATAAAGAAAAGCCGAAGATAACGTATGAAATTTATGATAAAAATAACAACCCAATAAGAATAAGTACGAGAAATCCATTTGCAATCAAGGAATTTTTTAGGAAATTTAGGAACTTTTTCTCATAGAAATCTTTTTAATTAATGCTAGTTCTTGATTAATATGCCGTCATGCGGAGAATGGTATTCCACCTGGTTTGAGCCCAGGGCCCTCACGGGCATCCAGGTTCGATTCCTGGTGACGGCGTAATCAAAATTGAAAATTTTGCAGTCACCACGTAAAGCAGTTTAAACTCAACTTCGTCAAGGGGTTTAGAAGTTGGTTTCAGTATCGAGGGAAAGTTGAATGTCAAGGAAACGCCGTTTCCTTACAATTCCTGGTGACGGCGTATTTACACATAATCTTAAAAATCCAATTTAATTAGAAAATTCATGATGGATTATCAAGTGAAACAACTAAGATTCGCAGCTGACGATGAATCAGGAAGTTATGTCGAAGCTCTTTTAATTTCAATAGGACAAAAAGAAAATTATATTCTTCATCAGTACACTATTGATGAATTTAGAGTTATTCATAGAAAAATCGAGTTTTCTAATAGGGATGATTTATTGAAAGCTTTTCCTTATGCCATAAAACATAGCTGGTCTGAAACAGATGAACAATGTGGCTTTTCTAATATCCCAACAAGTGAGTTTCATGAGGCACATAAAAGGAGATTAACAATACAAAGAAATTTAGAGAGAATTATACAAGATTAAGCCTGTGGAGAGATTTGAACTCCCGACCTACTGATTTTTCTGCAACGCGAAGCTTGCGGAAAAGTTAAAGCTTTGCTTTGTCTACGAATCAGTTACTCTACCACTGAGCTACACAGGCATTCTCGAAGTGGTATGAAAACAATTCAGTATAAAAGTTTTCAGTTTACCACTGAGCTATACAGGCCGTGTTTGTGTGTAGCGAACTAATCTCGTTTGCATCGGGGTTAGTGTAAGGGGAAATGTAGTACCCCTCATGCTACACAGGTGTCAATTTGCTTTAGATTTTATCCACAAAATTCCAAAAAATATTCCTATTACTAAAAAATAAATCCAATAAGTTGAATCAATAGGAGTTAATAGCATTGATATTAATGATACTACTGCTAAAATACCGAAAATCTCTTTTTTCTTCATAAAAATAAATGTTTTCGCAATTTAAAAATTTTCAGACTCTCGACTATGAAAGTGAGGGACTTAGTGTTTCGTTGTAAAATAAAATTATCCGAATAAAGCACTAAGTCCTTCTGCTGCAGCTTCTTTCTTTTCTTCTTTTGGTGCTTCTTCTTTCTTAGTCGTTGCTCCCAATGCAGGGGCTGCTATTGTTGTTGTGACCAAAGACGCGCTTTCAAGCTCTTTGTCGATATCAACACCTTTTAAACTAGCTACAAGTGACTTCACTTTTGATTCATCTACTTGCAAACCGCTAGCTGCAACAACACTTTTCACATTCTGTTCATTGACTTCTTTTCCTGTCTTATGCAGTAAAAGTGCCGCATATATGTATTCCATTTTAGTTGTTTTCTCCTTGATTTACTTTTGGAGTTTGATTATCTTCCTGCTTTTGTGAATCTTCTCCATTCTCTAAAGATTCCACTACGGCAAACTTCTCCAAAGCTATTCTATTTCTTACTGCTTTAGAAATTAGGAATTTTATTGTATCTTCTGAAATATAACATAATTCAACAGCGAATGCCAGTGCTTTTGAAAAAAAATTCTTCAATTCACCTAAAGCCTCTTCTTTGCTAATATTTATATTTAAATATAATTTTTTTTCTTTCACGTCAAAAGCAGCTACAGGAATAAAGCCGACTAAAAATGGTTTTATATCTAATTTTCCCATTATATTCGCCGCGTTATCTGATATTACTTCATCTTTCTTGACAATTACCTTTGATTCTTTAATTGTTATTTTTCCCTTTTCAATTTGAGTTTTGATTCCAAGAACGCTAAGCTCTGTTATTGCAGGTCCCGGGAGCAACTCTGTAGGTCCAGCCTCTATTGTTATATCACTAGGGGCTATTTGCCCTGCTTTTGCTTTCATATAACTCTTTTTTTCGACTAATTCAGCAGCAAGCTCAAAAGCATCAATGTCCGAGAACAAAACAGCAGTATCTTCTTTTATATTACTTTTTATTTTGTTCAATACCTCGCTGTTTGATGAATCTATTGCCTTTAATATTAGGTTCTTTTTCGGAACTTTTATTGTTGCTTTTCCTCTTAAGTCTTTTTTTATTTTCTGAAATTGCGAAGAAGGAATGTTTTTTATTGAAACAATCAAAATTGTTTTTTTATTTTTAACTAAATCAGACAATTCCTTAACAGATTCAATTTTTTTCTTTGCCACGTGTGCTTTTTTATTTGTCATGTTTTTATCTTATGTTTATTTTAATTGGTTTAGTCATGGTGAATTTTATTTCAATGTTTTTTATATTATCTTTTTCTCTAGAAAGGGCTTTTGTAACTGCATTGTAAACAGTGGCAATATTCTCAATTATTTCCCCATCTTTCATACTTTCTCTTCCAATGGCCAGTTTTATACTTCCTTCTTTTGTTTTTACCCTAACACTATTGTTTATTTTTTCTTTTAGTTCATTTATTGTTTTATCGTTTACTTCCATTATTACACCTAATTGTGGTGAAGGCATTTTTCCTAGAGGTCCAAGAACTCTTCCAAATGTTGTAGCTACAGAAGCCATTAAATTAGCTTGAGAGATAAAGAAGTCGAAACTATTCACAAGCTTTTTCAGTGCTTTTTTGTCGGAATATTTTTTAAATTCATCCTTTGTTACTGTTTCAACGTTCTTGTTTTTTGTTTCTAAGAATGCGCAAATTTTTTTGTCTTTTATTTTATAAGGAATTTTAACAAATAAGTTCAGAAGATTTTTTTTGATATCATATTTCTGCAGATTTATAATTAAGTCTACTGATTGGTCAAATTTTCTTTTCCTTTCCTTTCTTAGTTCGTCTAATGCTTTCTTCAAATCTTCTTCTAATTTCATTGTTTACCTCCTACATTATACACCAAACAGCATAGAACATATCTGCCGGTGATGTAGTTCAACGGTACCTAAATGCAACTAAAACTCCATTTATAAAACTTTTTACTCTAATTTTAATAGACTACAAAAGATTTGTTTTGAAAACAACAATACTTATAAATTAATTTAATCTAAATTTTTAATGGAATTTGTTACAATGCTTTCTGGAGGAAAAGAAACATGGTCTCAAGTCTCGGGTTTGATAAAATATGGAGATTGGGAGAAAATAATTATTCTTGGGGGAGATTCTGCTAAAAATTTTTCTGCTGACAAAAAATTTGAATTTATAAAAGTAGATCTCGGCAAGAAAATAAAAGATTTAGTTGAAGAATTATTGAAAAAACTAAAAGGGAAAATAGATGGAACAGAAGTTGCACTAAGCATTGCTGCAGGCGATGGAAAAGAGCATATGGCTCTCATTTCAGCCCTTATAAACCTCCCTGTCGGAGTTAGGTTTGTAGCTTTAACAAAAGAAGGAATAACAACTTTATAACAAATTATAAATAAAAAAATAAATTAATATTTATCTTTTTTTTCTTCTCTTCTTTGCTGACTTCTTTTTTGATGCTTTCTTTCTTTTTTTTGCCATTTTTTCAACCTCTTTTTATTTAATGTTAATATAATACAAATTTAGTTTAAATATTTTTCTAAATTAAACTATATGAACGCGATTGCCCAGAAAAAAAGAAGTAAAAATAAAATAAATAGTATTGCATATGTCGATAATGAAAATGCTAGTTTAGCTATTTTTTCACTTTTTGTTATTCCAAGAACCGTCAAGTAGAAAAATCTTCCGCCATCAAAAATACCGACGGGAAGCATGTTAATTAATGCGACGCTTACACTAATCAAGACAACCCACCATAATAAATTATAAATGAAAACACTTAGTCCGTCAAACTTTGCCTCGTAATAGATATTTGGGTCCTTGAATGATAATAATAAAAAAAGTTTTCCAAGAGTACTATCTCTTTCTTGATTAGTGAATCCAATTCCAAGCCACGCTAAATTTTCATTTATCGGATTTTTTCCAAGGACAATGTCTATGTCATAACCTTCTCCATCTTCTCCTAAAACTTTTAACGTAATTTTTTCTCCTGGAGAATATTTTGATAATTCACTGCTTAGCTCATTTACACTTTTTACATTTACTCCATTCACTCCAAATATAACACTTTCTAGATTGGCATTTATTGCAGGTGCATCATAATAAAGGACTACAATTCCTTCCCTGTATGATATGTCTTTTGTTGTTACATAAGCTATTCCATTAGCTTCAACCTTATTCAATCCATCCACATTTAACAGTTCTGAAATTTTTTCATATGTTGGTTCACCAACTTGAATTCCATTTACTGATGAAATGCTAGAAATATCTACTACAGAATATGGATATGTATTAAATATAACTCCTGACGGTGTGAAAGCAGCAAAAAAGAAAATCCAGATTACTACGAAGAAAAATATTGCTGTTAAAACATTTGCAAAAGTTCCGGCAGAAAGAATTGCTAGCTGTGGAAAATTTTTCTTTTTTTCCATTTTTTTCTCATCTAGTTCAACAAAAGCTGCTAGAAATACTGGTAAAAACCAAGGGAAAAATCCAAATCCTGTTGTTTTTATCTTCAGATTATTATAAGCCGCAAAAATTCCGTGGGAGAACTCGTGAGTTATTGCTATAACTGCTATTATAACTATCCAATAAGTGAAATAAAACGGTGGCAAAAAATCCAAACTGAAGATCTGCGGTAAATAGGGAACTAAAGGAATTATCGGAGGTACTTTTACTGCACGAACTATTTCAGGCGCAGAAATATAAATGTGTACAATTTTTGCTAACATATATATCATCAAAGCCATTAAAAGATATCCTGTAGCGATGGAAACATAACTTAAAACTTTGAAAACACCCGGATTTTTCTTACCTATTTTATTTATTAATTTGATTCCCCAAGATGTTTTATACAGCAACAATAAACCTTCTCTTTTCAGATTTTTCTTACCAGAATGGAGGAAAATAAACAAAAATATTACAAATATAACTAAGAATACAATGTCATAAACCAAAAAATCTACAGCCATTTTATTTCTTTTTTAAAGGCCTGAACGCCTGTTTTTTACATTTTCTGCATTTAACTTTTCCTTCAAGAATTTTTATATGACTGGCTTTTATTTTAGCATGACAATTCTTGCATACAAAAACATTCTTGAAAAGTCTATTTTGAGCTTCAGGTATTTTTGCCATTTTAATTATAATCTCCTCTCATTTAGCTTGCTAAAGACAGGCGATGGAAAACTTCTTAAAGTTTTCTCTTGATTACTTTTTCTCCCTCGACGTTCCAGTATTCTACAGTTGAATTTTCTGAAATTTCACCCTTTAATTCTTCAGGACAATCAATGTCAAAGTTTTCAAAGTTCTCTAAATCCATGACGTTTACTTTATCACCCACAGAAAGAATTTGCGCTTTTCTTTTTTCGACTAATGGCACGTCAAATTTTTCATGTCCAGGAACAACAAAAACTTTTTTTTGGCCTTTTATTATACCAATAGCTTCTATCCTGGCTTTTGCATGCCCGTGTTTTCCTGTCTTGCTTATGTCTATGCTTCTTACTGTGCATGGAATCCCATCAACTATAATATTTGTGCCATTTTTTATCTCTGTTGCATCAATTATCTTTAAAACCATTTTTAAAAAAGAAGAAGTACATTTATAAAGATTTTTAAAATTCAACTCTAATAAATTGAAATGACATTGAAGCAAAAAGACTTTATTGAAATAGAATTTACTGGAAAAACTGAAGATGGTGAAGTTTTTGATTCAAACGTAAAAGAGGATTTAGATGAATTACACAAAGAACATAACCATGATCACGAACATTCACATGAATCAAAACCATTTGTTTTTTGCCTTGGAGAAGGAATGTTCTTAAAAGGTGTCGAAGATTTTATCATAGGAAAACTAATTCCCTCAAAACCGACAGAATATTTGATTGAACTTCCTCCAGAAAAAGCTTTTGGAATAAGAAACAATCAGCTGATAAAAATTATACCGATGAAGCTTTTCAGGGAAAACAACATAAATCCAATTAAGGGAGCAACATTTAATTTCGATGGTAGAATTGCAAAGATAATTTCAATTTCAGGGGGAAGAATTATTGTTGATTTTAACAACCCTGTCGCCGGAAAAAAAGTTTTCTATAAAATAAAAATTTTAAGGAAAGTCGATGATTTAAATGAAAAAACAAAAGCGATGATTAACTTTCTTTTCCGTAGAGATTTGAAATTTGAAATAAAAGACAAGAAACTTATTTTAGAAATTGAAAAACCATTTAGGCAGTTTACAGAACTTTTCAGCGAGAAGCTGAAGGATGTTTTGGGCTTGGAGTTAGAAATTAAAGAGATTGAACAGAATAAAGAAAAATAATCAAAAAACACCACAATAATTCTTATAAACATTAGAAGATTTCACAAATAATGGATATTTATGATCAAAAAGGGTTTACTCATGAAGCAGATTTGAGTTCGGAAATTAGAGATATTGATAGAGAGCTAGAAGAATTGTTGAAGAAGCAAACGGCAAAGATAAAAGTTATTGGCGTTGGTGGTGGAGGAAATAATTCTTTGAGTAGAATGCGAGAAATTGGAATTAAAGGGGGTGAATTGATTGCAGTTAATACTGATGCACAGGACCTGCTTTATACAAACGCAGACCAAAAAATTCTCATAGGGAAGGAGTTAACTCAGGGATTAGGTTCTGGAAGCAATCCAAAAATAGGAGAAGAAGCTGCAAAAGAATCAGAGGCAGAAATAAAGAAAAAAATTGCTGGAAGTGATATGATTTTTATTACATGTGGTTTAGGGGGAGGAACAGGAACAGGTGCCGCTCCCGTAATTGCGTCTTTGGCAAAAAAACAAAAAGCCTTGACTATCGGTGTTGTGACTCTTCCATTTACAATCGAGGGAAAGAAGAGAATTGAAAATGCAATGAATGGTTTGGAAAAAATGGAATCTATTGTTGACACACTTATTGTAATTCCAAATGATAAATTGCTTGAACTAGCCCCAAATCTACCGTTGCAAACAGCATTCAAAATTGCCGACGAGATACTAACAAACGCAGTAAAAGGAATCACAGAGTTGGTTACAACTTCAGGACTTGTAAACCTGGATTTTGCAGACGTAAGGGCAGTTATGGCTGATGGAGGAGTTTCTCTGATAGGAATGGGAGAGTCGGATACAGAACATAGGGCATTAGATGCGGTATCAAAAGCAATTCAAAATCCTCTTTTGGATGTTGATGTTTCAAATGCAACAGGGGCATTGGTTAACATCGTCGGAGGGAATGATATGAGTTTAGAAGAATGCAAAATGATTGTTGAAACAATTGGAAACAAGTTAAGTCCCGAAGCGAAATTGATTTGGGGTGCACAAATATCTCCTGACATGGAAAAATCAATCCGCATTTTGTTGATAGTCACTGGAGTAAAATCCTCGCAGATTCTTGGGCACGGAGAATCAATTGAAAGCAAAAAACACAAGGAAATAGAAGAAGAACTTGGAATTGAATTTTTTGAATAAAATGTTTTTATTAGATTTATTGACTTTTATTGTCTTGGTATTTTATGCTTATTGTACATATTTAATTGCTAAAGACATTTACGAACCCTTTGTTTCTTTTTATTCTAGTCAAGTCCAAAATACTTCCAAACTAATATCAAATTTAATAAACAAAAGTAAAGTGGAAGTTGAATTATGTGGAAAATTATGGGCTAAAGTTAATGGTCAAATTTTTGAATTTAAGGAAGGAAAGTATGGGGGCGAATTTCCTTGGATAATTCAACCTTTTACTAATGTTCAAGGGAATTTAGACTTAAAAGAACTAAAAAATAGCAATCAAATCAAGCTTGAAAATTATGTTACTAAAAATAAGATAGATGTTGTTAACTTTAAATTTCAAATAAAATACAGAAAAGCTGGTAGTAATAATAAATGGAAGAAATCATACCCTCAAAAACTCATTTATAAATTTAGGACAAATGTATTTTGGATGGATGTGTAAATAAACTTAAAAACTCTATTTTTTTAATTAAGACATGAATCAAACAACACAAAAACTTACATCATTTTATCATCAGTCTGTAAGGGTTTGGCATATTTTGAAAAAACCGACGAGGAAAGAATTTTTAGCAGTGACGAAAATCTCTGCAGTTGGAATTCTCGTTGTTGGCTCTGTTGGATTTTTAATTTCAATATTAATGGGTTTTTTTGTGTAACCAAAGACTTATAAACGATTTTTTCACTTATATTCATATTATTAAAACCTAGTGGATACAAAATGATATTTATAATAAAGGTTACGACGAATAAAGAAGAAAGAGCTTTAGATTTAATAGCTGAAAGAGCAGGGAAAAAAAACCTGAATGTTTATTCTGTTTCAAGAACTCATGGACTTAGGGGATATTTAGTTTTGGAAGCAGAAGATCGCGAGTCAGCAGAAGAAGCTGTTTTCAATCTACCATACATAAAAGGAATTATTGGAAAGGATGTTGATTATGCCGAAATAAAAAACATGTTTGAGCCAGAGGTTGCTGACATAACAATTAAGGAAGGAGATATTGTTGAGATGATAGGACAAACTTTTAAAGGAGAAAAAGCAAAAGTTTTAAGAGTTGATAAACAGAAGGAAGAAGTTGTTGTAAGCCTCCTTGGTGCTGTTGTTCAATTTCCAGTAACGGTAAAAATAGATAACATAAAAGTCATAAGGAGAGACGAAGAAGATGAAAATGAATAAAATATCAAAAAAATTTTTAGGAGAAAAAAATGCAAATTAAATTACTTGCTGAAGGTGGAAACTTGACTCCTGGTCCTGCACTAAGTCAAAAGTTAGGGCCTGCAGGAATAAACATGAATGTTGTTATACAGAAAGTTAACGAAGCGACAAAAGATTTCAAAGGAATGAAAGTTCCTGTTGAAATAGAAATAGACACAGCGACAAAAGCAATAATGATTAAGGTTTCTTCTCCTCCTGTTTCAGGATTATTAAAAAAAGAACTTGGAATTGAAAAAGGTTCTGGAATACAAAAAAAATCCCAAGTAGCAAACGCATCAATAGAACAGATAATATCTGTCGCGAAAACTAAATATCCAGACATGCTAGCAAAAAATTTGAAGCTGGCAGTAAAAATGGTTGTTGGAACTTGCGGAAGTTTAGGAATTTTAATCGAGAACAAATCACCTAAAGAAATTGAAGAAGAAATAGATGAAGGTAAGTATGATAAGGAAATTTCTCAGGAAAAAACAGAAACTCCTGAGGAAAAAAAGGCTAATCTTGAAAAGTTCTTCTCTGAATTAAAGGCAAAACAAGAAGCATTAATCAAGCAGGAAGAAGCTGCAAAAGCAGCAGCCGAGGCAGCATCTGCTGTAGCGACAACACCGACGGCAGAAGAAGGCAAGAAGGAAGAAGCGCCAAAAGAAGAAATCAAGGAAACAGAAAAGAAAGTAGAGAAGAAAGCAGAGAAAGCGAAAAAATAGAATGTTTTATAAATTTACACAGTCCTTTTAATTTCGAGGGGCTGTGGGGTAGCCTGGTAGCCTTTCAGGTTTGGGACCTGACGACCCCGGTTCAAATCCGGGCAGCCCCATAAATTTGAAAATAAATTTTTGAAATAAAAATGCCATCAAAATCAAAAAAAACAAAATCAGCAGGACGTTTTGGAGCTCGATACGGAAAAACTGTTAAGGCGACTTTAGTTGCAGTAGAGCAGTTTCAAAGAAAAAAACAGAAATGTCCTTTTTGTGGAAAAGTCGGAGCGAAGAGAATTTCAAAAGGAATCTGGAAATGCTCAAGAAAAACCTGCAGTAAAAAATTTGCCGCGAGCGTTTATTATTTAAAGTAAAAAATTTTAATTTTACCATGGCTACATACAAATGTTTTAAATGCGAGAAAAAAATCAAGAGTGAAAACCTTGACAAAAGATTTGTCTGCCCTTTTTGCGGAAGCAAGATTTTCTATAAACCAAGAACCAGGGTTAAGAAAATAAAGGCGGTTTGATAAAAATAAGAATGAACGAACAAGTAATTGATTTAGAAGAAGTAAAAGGCAGAAAATATCTAGAAAATTTAGTTTTAGGAGATGTTATTAAAATAAATATCGCCGGTAAAACTTATGTGGGAATATACAAATTAGGGAATTCCAAAATGATTGGCGGACCACCTTGGCGCAGTTTTAAATTTGCTATAAAACATGGCGAAGATGTAATGATTGCGGAATGTTTGCTGGATGATTTAAAAGCACGTAATGAGGAAATATATTTACCGCAAAAATTTTTTGATTTTAACTATTTGGGTTGGAGTAAAGTAAGCCATAGTTCAGATTATTATCAAAGAATAAACAATAGATTTGTTAAATTAGGAATTTAAAATGAACAACGAAAAAATTCAGGAAATGCAAATTATGGAGCAAAGACTTCACAATATGATTCTTCAAAAACAGTCTTTTCAGATGGAGTTGTCAGAAGCAGAGGGCGCATTAAGCGAAATAGAAAACTCCGACGATGTTTTTAAGATTATTGGGAACATAATGATAAAATCCGACAAGAATTCTGTAAAAAAAGAGCTGTCTGAAAAGAGAGAGGTCTTAAGCATGAGGATAAAGGCGATTGAAAAACAGGAAGATGTAGTTTCAGAGAAAGTCGAAGCTTTAAGAGACGATTTAATGAAATCAATGAAAGATTAACAAAAAGTTACGAAATCTTTATAAATAAGTTGCATATACAATAATATATGGTTTTTGAAAAAATAAAAAGAGCCTTTTCAGATAGGTCTGATGACATGGGGGAAGACTATCTAGAAATTGACGTTGGACAGGAAAAAAAAGACAAAAAAGTAATTGTGAAGCTTTTTGTTATGACACATTACGATGATGTTAACCAAATTCTTAACTCATTGAGAGAAGGATACACAATCGCTATCATAGATATTAAAACACTAAAGCAAAAAGATTCAATAGAGCTTAAGAGAGCAATATCAAAAGTCAAAAAGACAATTGAAGCTATGGAAGGAACAATTGCAGGCTTCGGTGAAAACTTAGTAATTGCAACGCCTTCTTTTGCAAAAATCCACAAAGAAGCAGAACAAAAAAAAGAAAAAAGAGACCTTTTGTATTAGTGTTTCTTAGCTGAGTTTTGTTTAAAGAATCTTATTTACCTCGTTCCCCATCTATTATCTTTTAAAGTAAATAAAGCTATAAAAATCAACCAATAAATGACAAATACATGCAGAAAAGAATACAAAATACTATAAAAAAAATCATTTGGTTTATAAAACAAAATATACAAAGAATGTAAAGTAGACATAAACAAAATCATTGGAATAATTAATAAGAAGAAAAATGGAACTACAAACAAAGAAATTACTAAAAATACTCTGGCAAAAAGACTAAAAAATATTATGAAAGTAGTAATAAATATCTCAAAGGAAAGTGCTTTACTTCTTTTAAACATAAATTTACTAACTAAATAATTTTCTCTTAAAAATGATTTTTTCCACCTTATTTGTTGTGATATTAATTTTTTAAAACTATTAGGTACTTCTGTATAAGCAATAGCATCTTTTACATAGTACACTTTAAATCCATTTTTCAGAATAAGAGTTGTTAAGTGCCTATCATCACCATAAGTACATTTTATACCTAAAAAAGTCTGCGTTGTATAATCATCCATAATTTTTAATAATATTTCTTTTCTATATGCAGATATTGGTCCTGATAGACAAGTCAAAGCACTAAATTTAGATTGACTATTTCTTTCAAAATTAAATGCATTAAAATATCTTGCAGATTGCATTTTTGTCAATAAATTTTCATTTCTATTTAACACTCTTACTTGTCCAGTTGTAGCACCAATTTTTTTGTCAGAAAATGGTTTAATAAGATTAATTATAGCAAGTTTATCTAAAATAGTATCTGAATCAACTGTAATGATTATATCTCCTTCAGCCTTTTTAACTCCAATGGATTGAGCATATCTTTTCCCTTTATTTTTGTCGTATCTTATTAATTCAAAAGAAATTTCCTCCTTTAATTTTTTGAGTTGATTATAACTTTCTTTACTTTTTGAACCATCATCAATAACAATAATCTGTTTTTTTCCATAACATTCATTTATCTTCCTTACTGTTCTTTCTATTAATAGTGGCTTTTCATTATAAAAAGGAACAATCACAGTAACTTTTTTGTGTGTACAAAATGGAAAATATCTTTCTTTCAAAATTAATAAGAAAATATATCTATACCAGATATATCCAAAAGCAAAAATAGTATAAATTGCTAAATATACTACAAAAACAGAATTCATTTTAATATGTATTCACTGGAAATATTGCAATAAAATTTCTTATTTCTCTTCTTAATTCCCGCATTTCATCTTCTAAATCTTCATTTTCTTTAGCAAGTATTTCTAATTGTTTTTCTAATAACAAAAGAAAATCTAAATTTTCTAAATTCTCATTTTTAGTTGCCTTGATAACATCATTCTCATTTTTAGTTGCCTTGATAACATCATTTCTTAATTTATTCATTAAAAGATTATTTTGAACAATTTTATTATAAATAGAATTTACTTCTTCTGTATTCTTATTTAACAAATAGTTTGCAAAAAGAAGCCCAAAAACTATAGATGTAGCAAAAAATAATATTCCTATTATTATAACAGTTTTTGTCATACTTTCTTTATTTAAACTATTTTCTTTATTTGTTATTTGAGGGTATGTTCTTTTTTCTATTATCACTTTTCTATTAGATATTCCAACTACAATAATTAGAAGTATTAAGAAGAGTATGCCTATCCCTAGTGCTATATTTATTATATCCAATGTTAAGATCATTTTTATTGTATTAATTTTATAATGACGTATAATTTTAGGCTTTATAAACATTACGCTGATTATCACCCTCCCTTATATTCTGAAAATTACGCTATATTTTTATGGCTAGCGATGATATTTTAATCTTTTTTGCAAGGAGTAAATTAAGATTAGAAGTATTAAAAGAGTTAAATAAAAAACCACAGATAGCTTCTTTTCTAGCCCATAAACTAACAAAACATAGAGAAGTAATCAGCAGAATATTTTTAGATTTGCAGGAACAAGGATTATCCAAATGTAAGAATCCAGAATCGCCTCATTTTAGATACTATAAGATTACAAGGAAAGGAAAAAAGGTTTTGAAAGAAATTAATTAAATAAGATTGCTTTCTTGTATCAATAAGTAGCCTCTATTCCCAACTTTATTTTTTAATTCATAAAGTTTAAAAAGCAAGGGTTGATTGTAACAAAATGGGAAATAACTTAGAACAAAAACTTGAAAAAGTTGATTGGAAAGAGTGGATCCCATTTTTAGGAATATATTATAGCAGTTATGATGCAAATGGAAGCAAGCCAACAATTCTCAATAATGGGACGAAACTTCAGAAAGCTATTTGGAGTACTTATCAATCCTCTTCAGTTACTGGTTTTGCTTATTTATTATACGAGCATCTTTTTAACAGAATTCCTTAATTCTTTTTTCTAAATCTTCGCAATAGAGAAAACAGTTTTCAACGCCACAATTATCGTCGCTGGCGCGAACAATGCTAAAAGCGCTCCGAAGACAGACCTTACTGCATCACCAACTCCAATCCCAATTAAGCTTCCCGTAACCCCATCAATTCCAAACCTGCTCACAACTACAAGAACAGCCCCAGCAATCATAAATGTCTGTGAGTCTCTGCTACCGACGTTCATAAATCCAACAACAATTCCCAAAAGCACAAGTATTGCATAAATCTGCTTGCTATATGTTATTAACACTGGAATTGGCAGAAGAGTTGTTGAAAGGCCTATAACAACAGCTAACACAACACCAATTAAAAATGTCCAAGCGGCGATTGTATTTTCTTTAGACTTTAAAACCATTTTAATTAAAGTTTAATGTATATCTTTGATTTACTTTGAATTTTAAAGCCATTTTATCACCATCTTTTTTATAAACGGGAAAACTATATTTAAACATTTCGTGATTTTGGCTTAAATATATATTCTCCAGAATAGAAATATTTATAAACCATAGTAACTCAAGAATGATTACAAAAAATGAATTCAAAAATCCTTAGTATTTTCAGCGTCGGAATTTTGATGCTTGCATTGATGATAGGATTCGCAAGCGCAGGCACTTTCTCACTTAGTCCAACAACCTTAACATTTTCAAAAGGAGACAGCTCAGAAAACTTCACAATAAAAAACGACCATCCAACAGACACTTTATCATTATCTTTGAGTTCAACAACAATAACTTCTGGAAGCAATTCAGTTTCAGTTTCCTTTAACCCAAGTAGCATATCAAACCTTGCTGCAGGCGCTACTTCTTCAGCAATAACAGCAACAACTTCTGTTCCTTCAAATTTCCCTGTTGGAGAATTCACAAAATTATACACAATATCTGAAACAGGAAATTCAAGCAACAGTGAAGATTTGAACCTTGTTTTCATAAATTCTTTCTGTTCTGCTGGAAGTGTTGATGACTCTGGTTTAGTTTTGAAAGTAGATATAACTAATGCAGGTGAAGGAGACGACGACACTTGGCTTGCTCTTGATAGAATAGAAGTAGAAGTTGAACTTGAAAACGACAAAGGAATTGATTTGGACAATGTAATATTTGAATTAGGATTATTCAAAAAAGATTCAACTTCAAACATAATTGACGAAATGAATTGGATAAGCAAAGACAATGAAGAAGTTGAAGTTGGAGACATCGACGATGGAAAAGATGAACTTTACCTTTTTGAATTCATTGTTAACCCAAGTGAAATTACTGATGATGATTACATTTTGGTTGTAAAAGCATATCCTGATGGAGATGAATCAGACTTGTGCATTGACCACTCAAGTGATTTAGGGGGTTTTGGAGATTCTGAATATTTCGCTGATATAAAAGTTGACAAAGAAAGCGATAGAGACAAAATGGTTGTTATCGATGAGAACAGTTATCCAAATCCAATAACAGCATTCTGTGGCGCAACAGCTTCATTCAGTGCAGATATTTACAACATTGGAGACAGAGACTTTGAAGACCAGATAAAAGTTGTCCTCTTAAACAATGAACTTGGAATTAATATTGAAGAAATAATTAACGGAGACTTGGATGAAGGAGAAAAAGCAAGGGCTGATTTTTCATTCCCAGTTCCAGATAGCGCAACTGAGAAAACATATACTTTGCAAATGGCTGTTTATTATGATTATGACAAAGATGATGATTCCTATGACAGAGTTTCTGAAGAATCATTTGAAGCATTCTTAAAAGTTGAAGGAAATTGCGCTGCTGCAGTTTCTGAAGAAGATGTGTTGGTATCTGCGGCTTTGGAATCTGGCGGAAACGCAGGAGAAATTCTTGTAGTTAAAGTAACAGTAACAAATCTCGGAAGCGCTTCATCTAATTATGTATTAAATCCTTCAGCATATACACCATGGGCAAATTCTGCAAGTGTTGTTCCTCAAACAGTTACAGTTGCAGCAGGAAGTTCACAAGATGTTAGAATAAACTTTGATGTAAAAGCTGATGCTTCAGGCGAACAAAATTTCAACATTGAAGTTCTTTCAAACGGAGATTTTGTTTTGACTCAACCAGTTTCAGTAACAATCTCGCCAAAGTCAGTAGGCTTCCCATTTACAGGATTTTCAATTAACAGCGGAAATGCATATTTGTGGGGACTTGGATTTTTAAACATAATCTTAGTCATCGCAATAATAGTCGTTGTTGTAAGAGTTTTGAGGAAGTAATTCTAAGATGATATCTAATAATTCAGAAAGAGATTACATAAAACTTCCATCAGGAATTCTCGTAGCAAAGCAAAAAATTCTTCATGGAAAAAACTGGTCTGAAACTCATGGAGCACTTCAAGAACAAGGAAAAAGAATGTTAATA
>JAGVWT010000008.1 GCA_018304175.1 Candidatus Pacearchaeota archaeon | reverse complement strand
TCTCCCCGCCAATTCCTTTAAGTTTCGGCCTTGCGACTATACTTCCCAGGTAGCACACTCTTCGGCTTCCCTACAGCACCGAAACCTCTCGAAGAGATCCCGATGTTTAGTGTGCAGTGTTTACTGCCAGGACTACACGGGTATCTAATCCGTTTTGCGCCCCTGGCCTTCATCCCTCACTGTCAGAACTGTTCTCGTAAGGTGCCTTCGCTATTGTTAGTCCGGGTAAGATTAACACATTTTACCGTTACTTTACCCGTACTCCTTACGTCTCCCAGTCTCTAGTAATGCAGTATTCTCTGCACGCCCTGCCCTTAAGAGACAGGATTTCACAAAGAACTTACATAACAAGCTACGGATGTTTTAGACCCAATAATGATGGCTGCGACTTGGACCGCGAGTATTACCGCGGCGGCTGGCACTCGTCTTACCCAGTCCTTATTCGCCAGACTTTTTACATTTGGCAAAAGCTTCTCGTTTGAGAAGCACTCTGGTTCAAACTGTCACGCTTTCGCGCATTGCAGATGATTCTTAACTGCTGCACCCCGTAGGGCTGGGAATAGTGTCTCAGATTCCCTCTCAGGGCCCCTCCGCTAAGAGCCCTTATGGATCATCGGCTTGGTAGTCAGTTACACCACCAACAACCTAATCCACCGCAGTCTCATCCTTAGGCTCAAATTTCAGAGATAAACCGTTCCAGGACCTATCTCCTATCAAGTATTAACCTCAGTTTCCCGAGGGTATCCTTGACCTAAGGTTAGATTAACTACGTGTTACTGAGCAGTTCGCTTTCTTTCGAAAAACTTGCATGTCTAAGTACAAACCAGAGAGCCGCAGCCGCCAGCAGGATCAACTGGATTTAACATCATCTTTTAATTTAAAACAATAAATTAAAATCAGCGCATTTATCGACGATAAATGCTAAAAATCCTAAATATCCGAACTATCGGCTAGAAATTACTATAACGTTTGCATGCATCATACCTTAACTTCTAAAAAGTTTTTTATTAAGGCAATCATTTTAAAACAAGTTCTTTAGAAAATTTAGATTTATAAATATTTCGTCGAGAAAATTAGAAGAATCAGTTAATAATTCTTTCAAGTACCGATGTTCCCGTCGCAAATTTTTCAATTAAACTTGCACAAGCTATATGATAAGAACTGAAAGTAATAACATTAAACAAATCACTAGTGTTTATGTCTTCTGTTTGTTTATGAGTCTCATTTGGATTTTTGTATAATTCTGCTATAGATTCTCTCCTTTTCTCTGTTAATTCTATAATTGTTCTTGAATAATAAATTAAGATTCCGATAACTGGGATGTAATCAAACCATTTATAACTCTCTGTACATTCTCTTTTAATCATATTGGTTTTTGGAATTTACTTTACTTAAATATTATTGTTGTGAAATTCATGTAAATATTTTTAAATTTAATAGTTTTAGAAAAATGATGAGCGAGATATATGACAGACAAAAAGTACAGGAAGACTTGCAGAGGTCAGAGGAGTTTGTTGATGTTTTTTCAAAAGTTGTTTCTGGAAAGGCTGGATACAAGACTAAAATTGAAATGAAACCAATAACTACAAAATGTAAAAGTTGTGGCGTTATCTTAGGAGAAAAGCAAAAATTCTGTCATGAGTGCGGCGCGAAAAACGAAATAACAGAGAAAACTAATTAATATGTCTTTAAAAGAATACAAGAAAAAAAGAGATTTCAAAAAAACTTCAGAACCAGAAGGAAAAATGTCTAAAATAAAAAAAGGAAAACTAATCAGCCATGAGCACAATTTTAAAGGGAAGGTTATGCGAAGGAAACCGATAAGGTTGCCTCGCTATGTGATTCAAAAACATCACGCGTCTCATTTGCATTGGGATTTGAGATTAGAAATGAACGGCGTTTTGAAATCATGGGCAATTCCCAAAGAACCTCCGAAAATAATAGGTGTTAAACGTTTAGCAGTAATGACAGAAGACCATCCTATAGGTTATGAGAAATTTCATGGAATAATTCCTGAAGGAAATTACGGCGCAGGAAAAGTTGAAATTTGGGATTCTGGATTTTACGAATTAAAATTTGAAGACAAAAAGAAAACAGAAATAATTATTCATGGGAAGAAATTAAAAGGAAATTATGTTCTTGTGAAAACAAGTTATGGAAGCAAGCCAGAAAAAAGTTGGTTGTTTTTTAAGGTTTAGAATTGCTCGCTCGTAAACTCACTCGATTTTTTTAAACAAACTTATACTTATAACACTTTTTTCTAATCTATTTTCAATAGTTCCTTGTATATATTGCCCTCTATTTAGAATAGCCCCACTAGTATTTTCTGGTGAAATATCACCGTAAGTACTTAGTACGGCATTTGGTTCATAATGCCCAACATTTTTATTATACCAGCCAACTGAATAAGTCATAGCAGTTAATGATACTACACAAATAGTAAATTTATTTTTTATATTCATAATAATCTCGTAGTACTTTAATTTTAAAAATCTTATGAATCATCACTTTTCGTCAAATCTTCATCAACTCTATATTCTTCAAATCTAACTTTCTTTTTCAACCCTTCACTTATAAATTTTATCATGATGCTCATAATCTTCGATTATTATGTGTTTTTTATTATCATCCACAGAAAATAAAAGCACAAAACTTTTGTCAATATGAACCCTCTTAAAATGTTGTAGAGGTTTTCTTAAATTTTTATAATGTTGTGGATTTTGTCTGATTTCCTGAATTTTATTTTCTATTATCATTAATTGTTTGGAATTCTTCTTGGCTAGTTTAAAGAATATTCTTTCAACACTTTTCCTTAATTCATAAGAATACATCCTAGTTTAAACCAAAATGCTTTTTGAAATCGGCGATTTTTATAGTAGACTCCAGTTGCCTCTTTTTCATTTTTTCTATGAATTCGGGCCTTAAATCAGGTTCAGCCTCATCATCAATATATTTACTGACTACAAAATTTATTGCTTCTGATTTGTCTTTAAATCCATACTTCACCTTTATTAAATTCAAAACTCTGTTGATATTTTCGTTAAGTTCTATTAGTGCTTTAACCATTTTAACTTAGTTAAAATAATTCGGACTTATTTATAAACTTTCTTATTTTATTACATATCATCACTTTTCGTCAAATCTTCATCAACTCTATATTCTTCAAATCTAACTTTCTTTTTTCTAATAGCATCTTTCAAGCTTTTTTCAGTTTTGTTCATTTGTGATTTTCCACTTTTTACTTCCACAAAAACAATTTCTTCAACATTTTTATCATCAAGTCCTTTGAATACAATAAAATCAACTGGCTTTCCCAAAAACCGAACTTCTGTCGGTTTGAAATTAAAATTCGGGAGATATGGCGCGAGTTGTTCAGAAAACATCCCTGCTAAAACTGAACGTGATTTCATAACAGCATCTTTCCTGTGGTTTGGCAATTCATTTTCCCAGTAGATATCTCTTCTTATTGTTGCAATTTTGTTTCCCAAATAATAACCAATCACAACCCCAAGAATCAAAAAAACAGAAGTTGCAATTATTGTTAAAAAATCCATAAATATAACTTGAATGAGAAATATAAAAATTTATTCATTCAAGTCTCTTTCTAAATTTCCCAGTTGGTTTCTGTCAGCTTCTGCTTTTTTTTCTAAAATTCTTTTTGAAGATGAATGCATCCATGTAAAAGCATATGCCATTCCTGTCATAAATATCAATCTGGAGTAATCTTTATCGGCAGCATTCACTATCATATTTCCTAAACAATAATACTTTCCTAAATAACCAACCTCATCAAATAATTTATAGACTGCTCTTTTTGAAATCATTTTTTTAATAACCCATTCTCTTTGCTTCTTTAGGCATTTCGTATTCTTCAGTCCACCATTCCAAATCAGGAATTTCATCAATAGTTTTTAGATTTCTGTTTTTGCAGTATCCTCTCGCAAGAAGATAAAAAATAATTCCAAGGCTTTTTCCGCTTTTGTTGTTTCCAATTATTATTTGGTCAGCGCCTTTGGAAAAATTATTTGTATCACAAATCATTAAAACTTTTTTATTGACTTTTAAAGTGTCATTTAAAGCATTTTTGTCAAGCCAAGAGTCAGTTATTATAGTTAATTCATTCTCAAAAAAATCAGGAAGTTGCGTGTTTGTAAGAATTCCTGCAGGGTATTTTTTCGCGAAAACTCTAATTCCTGTCAATTGAGAAAATCTTTCAGCAGCTTTCCACCCAACTTCTCTTTTACAAACCAAAACTACATCTTCAGGAGCGAATTTTGCAAGGTATTCAATTCCTTCTTTTAATTTTTCATCTATCAAATCTGTGTTGAAAATAGCCAGTCCGTCTGCTCTCCTTCTATAAACAAAAGGCCTCATATTTGGAGTAACAACTTTTGTTCCAATATAAATTCCGGACTTGACATAGTCTTCGAGGGGAATCAACATTTCAGACCTCTTCTTGATTTTGATTTTTTCCTTTAACTCTTCAGTCTTAACCTCGGAAATTTTTTCAGCGAGTTTCTTAGCTTTCTCCAAAAGCTCTTTTTTCTTGTCGATTATTGAAATTTTATTCTTTTCTTCTGTCTCAAGAGATTCCTTTTCTGCTCTTTGCTTTAGCGAAGGGGCTTCTTCCTTCATTTCTTCGCTGAATTTTTCTCCAGTTTCTTCTTTATCTGATTTCTTTTCTTTTGATTTTAATGTATCTTTTATCATTAGAATTCACAGAGAAATGCGTTTTTAAATTTTCTGTAGGCATTAAAATAAGGAACAACAAAACTTAAAAAATATGTTTAAGATAAGATACAATGGGTTTGGCTTATCTTGTATCAAACGGTGAAAGTGGAGGTTTCAGAGATACTTACACAAGTGAAGAGTTTGGTAAGTCATTGACGGATTATTTAAACAACAATAAAAAATTTAGAGGAAAAAGCCCTAATGAAATTGCCCAATTAATACTAAACCCTGAAATTCGTGTTGCTCTAAAAACAGTCAGTGAAGACTTATCCTGGTATACGAGAGGAAATATGGTGGGTTACAAAAGACGTTTAACTCAGAATAGAAATAGTGTAACAATTAGGGATTGTGTCTTAAGGCTATTTTATGTTTTAAATGCAATTGGAGTTCCAAAAGAACATGAAATGATTTCTATGATAAGAAGTAAAACAAATGTGAATGATGTTGATTATCCTCCAACTGAAATATACCCTTCAAGAAATAGGTATCAACCCTTATTCTAAATTCTTTTCAATCTCAATTAATCTTCTGATTTTTGCTTCCCTTTCTTTTCCTGTAATTCCTGTTTTTATGAAATCAGCCTGGAATCCAAAAGCCAAATCAGCTAGAATATTTTCTGTTGTTTCACCGCTTCTGTGCGAAAAGATTGTTTTGATGTTATTTTTTCTTGCAAGTTCGCAGACATTTTTGACTTCAATCAAAGAGCCAATTTGATTAGGCTTCACGATTAAAGCATTGACGCTTTTCATTGAAATAGCTTTTTTCAATCTTTCAGGATTCGTGACTGTTAAATCATCACCCACGATTAACCTGTTTGGAAATCTCTTGAGAAGTTTTGAGAAGCTTTCAAAGTCGTTTTCCTCAAATGGATCTTCAACATAAAATAACTCCAAATTTTTTATTAAGCTTGAAAGATATTCAATCTGTTCTTCACGAGTCCTTTTAAGAGCAGGGTTTTCATAAATATATTTATGCCTCTTATGAAATGTTGAAGCGGCAATGTCAACTCCAAAAGGAACTTGGAGTTTTTTTACTATGTCAAGAACTTCTTTTTCGTTTAATGATGTTTCCCAAGCATCTTCATCATTTTTTTTGTCTTTAAATTTTTGGTCTGAAATTTTTAATTCATGTTTTAAGTTGTCTTTTATTTTCTTGATTAACTCAAAAGATTCTTTTACGGTTTTTTCTTTTGGTATTAGCAAAAATTCCTGGAAATCAGGCTTCTTCTCGTTATGAGAATGTTTTCCTCCACCGATGCAATTACCAACTAGTCTTGGAAATTTTCTGCCTTCTCCATTAACTAATTTCCAAATATCTTTTTTTTGCTCTTTTGACATTGCTTTCAAAATTGCCGATTCAAATGCAAACAAAGTATTTGCTCCAACAAAATCTCCAACAGTATCTTCCACCCCTAACAAATCACTAAATTCTTCTATGACTTCTTCTGAAAAATAATCACTAAATTTTCTTAATGTTTTTATGTCGTTGTCGATACTTTTTTTGTAAGGTTCTTTTTCATATTTCCCGCGAGATTTTCCATTCGGCGAGCTTGCAGAGAACTCCCCAACGTCTGTTTTTAATAAAACTTGAATTGTTTTTTCCTTCCTAGAATCAAGAATTGTTTTTCCAAAAACCCCTTTAACTACAACCATTAATTAAAAAGAAAAAACTTGTTTATAATGTTTTTTATTCCCTAATCTTCATCTCCTTCGTTTTCAACTTCTTCTGTCACTTCATCTTCGGGAGTTGCGAGTTCCATTATTTCTCCCTCTACTGCGATTTCTTCTTCGGTCTCATTTTCTTTTTCTTTTATCTTTTTATCATCTATTTTTCCTTCTTTTACTCTCTTTAATTTATCCTCTTTTTTAGAAGGCATCGGCTTTCTAACTGAAATAGGTAATATTCCAGAGTCAAGTTCTATCTCTGCTATTTTTAATGGATCATATTTTATTTTTTCAAGCTCCTCTTTTTCTATTTTCACAAGCAATGGCGCGTTCATTGCTATCTGCAAAGCTCTCGCCCCAAGGATTCTCGCGCGTTCATATTTTGTAAATTCTTGCTTGTTGGTCATTTTACTTTGCTTTTTCCAATTCTTCTTCTAATTTATCAGCGATTTTTTTCCATAACTTTTTTGTTATGTCTAATGCAGAAGTCATTTCTTCTATGCTTATTTCTTTTGGATCTCCTTTTTGCATTGAAGATATTTTTCCATCACAAAACCCTATTGTTATCCTTGCTTCACTGACGTCTTCTTCTTCAATATTAGGGTCTACTATTAAACTATTTCCAATTTTATAAATTGTAATTGATATTGGAGTTTCTTTTTTCAAAGGAATGTTTTTATCAGTGAATTCTCCTCGGATAATTTTTTCTTCTTTTTTGTCATACTTTGGCATCTTTGCAATTCTTAATGCAGCTATTGCAGCCAATCCTGCTGCATCAAGCAGATTTCCGTCGGCGTTTATGGAATAAATGTCTATGTAAACTGTCCAGACTTTTTCTCCTTTTGTTATGCATAATTCTTCCATGTCAATAAACTTGCTTTCCCTTACTATTCTGTCTGTGACTCTTGCGAGTTCTATTGCCTCTATTTTTGGAGGACCTGCTTCATATCTTGAAGAGCTCATAGGCAATAATTCTGCGGAAACAACTAAGTTTCCCTTGTCCGGAGAGTCTGGGTATGGCTCTGAAACTTCCATTTTGACTCCGGCAATAACATCTGTTTTTCCTATTTTTACCCTTACACTTCCTTCTGCATTTTTTGAAACTCCTGTCTCAATTGAGATTTCCCTGAATTCGTCCGGTTTTCTTCCGTCGAATCTCTTCCCACTTTCAAGATATTCTTTTATTCTTTCAGCAGTTACTTTTGTTGTTTCCATTTTATTATTTATTTTTGTTTATGTCTAAGGATTCTTTTAATGCTTTTTTCTGGACCTCATAAATTTCCTTACATGCTTTTCTTGCAAGCTGAATTGCTTCTTTGAGCTGTTCTGTTTCAATGCTTCCGTCAACTTGTATGTGTGTAATCTTGCCCTCGTCTGTAAAAGTTATTGGAATGTCTGTTGCACCTTCGCCTTCTTCATAATCTTCTTCATCTTTTGAAACATCAACAACAAGTTGCTTGTCAAGTTTTCCAATTGAAACACTTGAAACCATATCTTTCATTGAAACTCCTGCGTGTGCTATTGCGAGAGCTGCAGCATTTATTCCTGCACATCTCGTTGAAGCGTTTGCCTGCAAAATATTCACGTGAACATCAATTACAGTTCCAGGATATTTATCAATCATAACAACAGGTTCTAAAGCCCATTCAGATATTTTGCTGATTTCCATGCTTCTTCTGTTTGGTCCAGGACGAATTCTCTCTGTGACTGAAAAACTCATCATGTGATACGTGTATCTTAAAACTCCTTTTTCAGGGTTCTGCAAATGCTGCGGATGCATTTTCTTTGGTCCGTAAACTGCAGCGATTGCGATTGTATCTCCGAATGAAAACATTGCACTTCCATCGGCGTTTGGAATCACTCCGACTTTCGCCGTCATTTTCCTGACTTCATCAAATTTTCTTCCGTCAGAACGCTTGAAGTCTTTTTTAGTCATTTTATTTTTTCTCCTTTTCGAACCATTTTTTTACTTCTTCCGTAAGACCTTCAATATATGATTTTTCAGCAATAAACAATATTGCTTTCTTTGCTAGAAGTTCATTTTCTGTACTATCTCCGGAAATCCAAATTAAACCATTCTGTCCGACAGTTATGTTGCATCCTGTTTCCGTCTTTATAATGTTTATCATGCTTCCTTCTTTCCCAATGATTCTCGGGACTTTGTTTGAGTTTATTTCCATTATAATTCCTTCGTCGATTTTTCCGAGCCCCTTTCCTTTTATTGTCAAGTCAATTCCTCTTTTGTTTATGTCAATAATTTTAGCAACTAATGAGTCTCTGATATTCATAACTTCATCGAGCGAGTTTTTGTTTACAAATCCAGGAACTTCGGACAATGGTAAAAATGCATTTTCAGGTGTTCCAATGTCAATTTGCCATCCATTAAATGTTATATTCTCAACGCTTCCAATAATAGCATTTCCTCTCCTTGCATGATAAACTCCTGATAATGGTATGACTTTCACTAACTCTTTTGATTCTTCAGCTAAGCCGTATCTTATAGCCACGATTTTATTTCCCCTTCTCTCAGTTCCTTCTCCAGGCAAATATTTTTCCCCTTCAACAATTATTTCTCCAGGAATTACAATTTCTCTGTTTGTCATTTTATTGTTTAATCTCCTCTGTTAATACAGCTCCTTTTGTCGCTGAATTTAATTTATCATAAAAATCCATTGTTAGTCCAACAGGAATCACAACTACTGCTTCCAAATCCCCATTTCCCATCCATTCTTCTTTTTCTTTGTACTGATTTATCAGACCATAAACTTTTCCTGTGTGAATTGCAGGAATTGTCAATTTAATTTTTTTTGAAGATATCTTTATCGGCATGATTTTGCTTACATGTGCGATTATTTCATTGATTTGATTTTCAACAGGAACATTTTTTATGTTGACATGTGCTTCCTGCAAGGCTGTTTTTATTTTTTCAGGCGAGATTTTGTTTCCCGACCTTGGGTCAGAAGCATTTACAACAAGAAAGTCAACAACCTGTTTGATTTTTTTGTCCCTTTCTTCGTCCCTGTGCTCTTGTGTTACCAAAACTTCTCCGCTCTTTACGATTTTTTTTGCAATTTCGTAGCTGTCTTCTGTTCCAAAAGCATCTTTTAAGTCAGAAACACTGGCAGCAAGTCCTTTTTTTGAGTCTGTAAATACTTTGTCAGTTTCCAAAAAATCGACGCTGTTGCTATCACCTTTTTTATATTTTAATGCCTGGTCAAGGTCAACGAGTATTTCAAAATGTTTTCCTTTTTGTTTTATTCTTGCTATTGTTTGTGTCATAATCATTTCACAAAATTCTTTAATTCTTCGCCTTCAATTTTTTCTATTTTGATATTATCTTTCTTGATGAAAGCCAATTCAAATTTATCAAAATCAAATTTATCTCCTCTGATTTCTTTAAATATATTCAGGGCTATCTTCGCACCTTTTTTTATTGTTAAATCCTTTCTGTATTCTTCTCTTAATTTTTCCCTTATTTTTTCGTCGTTTTCACCTATTGCATTTGCATGGTAAGAAAAGTAATTTCCAGTGACGTCGCTTGCATACAATTCTGTTTTGCCATTGTTTATTCCAGCAACCATTATAGCAACTCCAAACGGCCTTGCTCCACCGTATTGTGTAAACTGTTGTTTTATATTTGAGATTTCTTTTATTATTGTTTCTGGCTCTATCGGAGAATCGTATGTTACTCTGTGTTGCTGTGCCAAAACCTGTGACCTTTCGATTAAAACTCTTGCGTCTGCCACAATTCCTGCAGAACTTGCGATTATGTGCGAATCAATTTCAGAAATCTTGCTTGAAGATGTTGGCGTGATTAATTTTTCATCAATTCTTTTGTCAGCGAGAATCATAACTCCATCATTACAAACCATTCCTATGCTTGCGCTTCCCCATTTTATCGCCTTCTCTGCATACTCAACTTGCAAGAGTTTTCCTTCTGGTGAAAACATCGTAGCTGTACGATCATAGCCCATTGCCTGATGCTGAAAATCCATTGGCATTTCCATTTTATGTGTACATCTTCATTCTATTTATTTAATTTAAGAGAAACTTATAATATAAATTTCCGTTTCTTTTCTCTCAAAAAATACAAGAAATATGGCTTTAAAAATGTTATGGGTTAAAAATTACTCACTTCTTCAACTTCTTCAAACTACCAGAAACTTTCTCAACAACTATGTCATTTTTTGAAGCACTGAACGAAGCTCTCACTTCATTCATCATTTCCCTGTTTACAGAAATTATTGCAGAATTTTTCCCTCTTTTAATCCACTTAAAACCTGCTTTTGACATCCCCAAAATTCCAATGAAATCTAAAATGGTCTTTTCAACGTCTTCATTAAGATTGTTTCCTTTAAGTAGGAGATATCTCTTCTTTTCTCTCATTGAAGGTTTTAGTGATTTTAATGCCATTTTACAAAAACGAAAATAATGTTTATATTTTTATTCCTACCTACCTAACTAGATCCTCCATTATATCTTAAATACTCAACCTTAAATTATTGGATTTTTGTGTTAACAAACCACATTTAAAAATTCTAAGAATTTTTAAACTTCTTTTTTATAATATAATTGTCAAAGAGGCAAAATGGAAATTTACGCAATTGGTGGGTATAGTGAAGTGGGAAGAAATATGACTGTAGTTAAAGTCGGCGATGATGCTTTTATATTTGACATGGGGTTATACATGCCAGCAGTTGTTGAACTACAGGAAGAGGATGTTAAGGAATACAATGAAAAAATTTTGAGGAGAAAAGGAGCTCTTCCTGATGATTTGATTCTCGATAAATTAGGAATAAGGGACAAGGTAAGGGCGATTTTTTTAAGTCACGGACATTTAGACCATATAGGTGCGACGCCATACATAAGTTACAGATACAAAGCTCCCGTGATCGGCTCTCCGATGACAATGACTGTTTTGAAACGAATAATGGATGATGAAAGAAAACAAATCCCAAACAAAATAAAAACAGTTCAAGTTAATTCTTCTATAAAAATTAAAGGAAAAAATTCAGAATATACTGCAGAGTTTATTCACATGACTCACTCCATCCCTCACACGACAATGATTGCACTTCATACAAAAGAAGGAGCTGTGATTTATGGGAATGACTTCAAACTCGACAACACGCCTGTTATGGGAAATCCTCCGAACTACGCAGCATTGAAAAGATTATCAAAAGAAGGTGTAAAGGCTATAATTGCTGATTCACTTTACTGTAGCCATAAAATCAAAACACCAAGCGAGAGAGTCGCAAGAAATATGTTACATGAGGTTTTCTCGACAGTAAGAAACGATAGAACAGGAATTTTTGTGACAACTTTTTCATCACACATTGCGCGTTTGCAAAGCATTGTTGAATTCGGAAAAAAAATTGACAGAAAAATTCTCTTTTTAGGAAGAAGCCTTAACAGATATGTTTCTGCCGCGAGGGCAAATAATCTTGCAGAGTTTAGAAAAGATATTGAATTGAAAACATACAGGAACCAATTACATTCAGCTTTGCGAAAAGTCGAGGCTGAAAGGGAAAAATATCTTGTTGTTTGTACAGGACATCAAGGCGAACCAGGGAGTATTCTTGACAGAATCTCAAAAAATGAACTTCCATTCCAGTTCAGAAAAAATGACAATCTAGTTTTTTCTTCAAAAACAATTCCTGTTCCAGTAAATATAAAAAATAAAGAAATTATGGACAGAAGAATAGAAAAATTCGGGACGCGACTTTTCGATGAAGTTCATGTTTCAGGACACGGAGGAAAAGAAGATATAAGAGATTTAATTACGATGGTAAATCCTCAAAATGTAATTCCTTCTCACGGCCCTGTTCAAATGCTCAAACCAATGGAAGAGCTTGCCGCTGAACTTGGTTACAGTAAAAAACAATATCATCTATTGAGCAACTCACATAAAATAGAAATATAAAATGAAAAAAGAAATTGTTGAAGGGTTGAAAATGGCTTTAATTAAAGGAGAGTCGCTTCAGCAGGCGATGCAAAGTTTTTACAACGCCGGATATAGTAAAGAAGAGATAGAAAGTGCCGCTAGGGAATTACAATCAAGCGGTTTAGAAATGTCACAAAAGCCACAGGACTTTCAACAGCAAGATAAAAAAAAACCAATTGCTTTTTCTCAGAAAACAGGAGCAATTCCTTCACAAACACCACAAAATAACAAATCAATGCAAAAAGTATCAAACTATGAAGATGAAGAAACTCGTAAGAATCCAAGAGCTACATTGATAATAACTATCTCAATATTGTTAGTTCTAATACTCGCAGCTTTAACAGGTATTTATTTTTTCAGGCAGGAAATAGTTAATTACCTAAATAGCTTGTTCGGCTAAAAATGCAAGAAACTTCAATTTACATTCCTTCTGAAGATTCTTTTCTTTTGTCTAAGGTCCTTGAGGAAAAATTACTTCTGTTGTTAAAGAAAAATCCTAAATTAAAATTTCTTGAAATAGGGGTTGGTTCTGGTGTTCAGTTAAAGACAGCTAAGAAACTCCATGTGAAAAATATATTTGGAGTTGACATAAATCCAAAAGCCGTTAATGAATGCAAAAAACTTGGCTTTGATGTTATAAAATCTGATTTACTCTCAAATGTGAAAGGAAAATATGATTTGATAATTTTTAATCCTCCTTATTTACCAATTTACAACAAAGAACCAAAATCTTCGCGAATTTCAACTACGGGAGGAAAAAAAGGTGATGAAATAATTTTGAGATTTCTAAAAAAACTGAAAAATCATCTCACGAAAAACGGAAAAGCATTTCTTGTTTTGAGTTCCCTAACTCCTAAAAGCAAAATAAATTTAGAACTAAAAAAACAAAATTTCAAGAAAAAAATAGTATCAAAGGAGAATCTATTTTTTGAAAATCTTTTTGTGTTGGAGATAAAAATTTCACCATAATCATCTTTAAATAGTTCTATACTAAGTAAGTTTTATGGTGAAATTTGCACATATGGCTGACGTTCACCTAGGAAGTTGGCGTCAGCAAGAAATGCAAGATTTGAATTTTGAATCCTTTAAATTAGCCGTAAAAACCTGTATTGATGAGAAAGTTGATTTCATATTGATTGCAGGAGATTTGTTTGATTCCCCTTACCCTCCAATAGAAATATTGAAACAAACTTTCGCAGAATTTAGGAAAATTAAGGAATCAGGAATACCTTGTTTCATAATTGGGGGAAGTCATGATTATTCTGTAGCAGGAAAAACTTTTTTGGAAGTTTTGGAAAAAACAGGTTTCTGTAAAAATGTTGCTAATTTCGTAGAAGAGAATGACAAAATAATTCTAAAACCAACTGTTCATGAAAATATTGTTTTTTATGGTTATCCGGGAAAGAAAACAGGGCTTGATGTAAAAGATTTAAGAAGAATAAAACTTGAAGAAATTCAAGGGAGTTTTTTTAGAATTTTAATGCTGCATACTACAATAGACAAAGCCAAAGGTGATTTGCCTATAGAAGCTGTTTCAGAGAATGATTTGCCTCTTGTGGACTATTACGCTTTAGGACATTTGCATATTGATTTTCAGTACAAGAATTTTGTCTACCCAGGACCTGTATTCCCAAATAATTTTGCAGAGCTTGAAGAGTTGAAACATGGAAGATTTTACATTGTAAATACAAATGACAGCCAAAAGATGAAAAGAATAGAATTAAAAATAAAAGAAATTGAACCAATAATTTTCACAGCTGAAAATTCAGGAAATACTGAAAAGATAATAACTGAACTTGGAAAAAGAAATTTGAATGATAAGGTTGTTTTACTGAGAGTTAAAGGCGAAGTTGAAAACTTTAAAGTCTCAGATATTGACTTTAAAAAAATTCAGGATTTCTCAAAGGAAAGAAATGCATATTTCATGCTGAAAAACACACATAATCTCAAAACAAAATCTCCAGATATTGATGTTGAAGTAGAAGAATCAGAAGACATAGAAGGTGAGACAATTAAAGTTTTTTCGAAACAGAATAATTCAGGTCTAAATTTAATGATTCCAGAACTGATGAAGTCTCTCTCAATTGAAAAGCAGATTGGAGAAACTTCTGAAACTTTTTCAAGAAGAATTCTAGATGAATCAAAAAAAATCTTGAAGTTTTAAAATGCTCCTGAAAAAAATTAAACTAAACAATATAAGGAGTTATGAAAATCAAGAAATAACTTTTCCAGTTGGATCAACCTTGCTTTCAGGAGACATTGGTTCAGGAAAAACCTCTATACTTCTTGCTATAGAATTCGCATTATTTGGCTTGCAACCAACACAAAGGGGTTCTTCTTTGTTAAGGAACGGCACGCTTTTCGGAGGAGTTGAGATGGATTTTGAAGTTGATGGAAGAGAAATAACTGTTGAAAGGACGTTGAAAAAAAACAAGGCAATTTCCCAGGATTATTGCTCTATAACAATTGATGGAGGGAAAAAAGAAATTTCAGTCATGGAATTAAAAAATATAATATTAGATTTGTTAAACTATCCAGAAGAGTTTTCAAAAAAACAAAATTTACTTTACAAGTTCACAGTTTATACTCCTCAAGAAGAGATGAAACAAATAATTCTTCAAGACTCTGAAACAAGGGTAAATACTTTAAGACATGTTTTTGGAATAGATAGATACAAAACAATACTTAATAATATTGCACTTCTCACTTCAAAGTTGAGGGAAGAGAAAAGGATAAAAGAAGGAATAATCTCGAACATTGACGAACAAAAACTTCTTTTAAACAAGAAAGAAAATGAGCTTGAGGCAAAACATTACAATTTAACTTCTATTGAAAAGGAATTTTTTACAAGGCAGGAAGAAAGAAATAAAATACGTGAAGAAAGGGAAAGAATCCTTGAAAAAGTTGAAGAAGGAAAAAAAATATACCAAGATATTGAAAAAAATAAGATAATTATTTCTGGAAAAATGGAGTCTTTTAACAACAATCAAAAAATTATTAACAAGCTTAAAGAGCAAATAAAAGAAGTACAGGAAAAGAGTTTTTCAGAATCAGAAATGATTATCTTAGAAGGAAAAATTGGGGCAAAAAAAATAGAGAAAGAAGGAATGAACAACGAAATAATATCAATCTTATCAGAAGTTAGTTTGCTAAACAAAAAAAATACCGAAAACTCCTTATTAAAATCGAAAATATCTGAGATTTATGTTTGCCCAACATGTTTGCAGGAAGTGCGTGATAATTACAAAGATAACATAATAAAAAAGCTAAACTATGAACTACATGAAGATAATAAAAAAATCGCTGAGCTTGAAGATTCAAAAAAGAACTTATCAGACAAACTAAAAATCTTTAACAGAGAGGTAGCAGAACTTGAGAGAAATATACAGGAAATGAGAATATTAAAACTGAAAAATGAAGAGGTTAAGGACAAAATATCGCATATTGAAGAACTTGAACAAATTAATGAAAATATAAAAAAAGAAGTGGAAACATCTGAAAATTTGCTTCTTTCACTAGGAAAATCTTTTTTAGACTACAAGAAATTTGGGATTGAATTTGAAGAAAAAAACATTCAGCTTGAAGCAGCTTTGAAGATGGAAAGGTTTGCTGAGATAAAAGTTGCAGAATTAAAAAAGGAAATAGATTTTTTCTCAAGGCAAGTTGAAGAACTGAAGGAAAAAATAAAAGAAACTGAAAAAATTCAAAGTCAGATTAATTATATTTCAGAAGTTGAAAATTGGCTTTCTCAGAATTTTTCTGTTTTGATTTCTATAATTGAAAAAAATGTGATGATTAAATTAAGGATGGAGTTTTCCAAATTTTTTTCTCAGTGGTTTGGAATGCTCGTTTCAGAGACTTTCAATGTAAGGGTTAGCGACGATTTTACTCCTGTAATTGAACAGCAGGATTACGAGTTGGATTACAATTACATGTCAGGAGGTGAAAGAACTGCAATAGCCCTGGCTTACAGATTAGCACTGAATCAAGTTATAAATTCCCTTCTAAGTAAGATAAAAACGAAAGACGTAGTTATTTTAGACGAGCCGACAGATGGCTTCAGCGATAAGCAACTTGATAAAATGCGCGATGTTTTAAATCAGCTTAACATAAAACAATTGATAATTGTAAGTCACGAGCAAAAAATAGAGGCATTTGTCGAGAACATAATAAAATTCAAGAAAGAAAATGGAATCTCAAAAGTCGAGTTTTAGTTCATTTTTAATTTATATCTAAAAATAATCTCATTACCGCTTTCAACATTTAATCTCCATGTTGAGTTTTCCATCCCAAGACCTTTCATATTCCCACCAATACCGTCGCTATAAATATTCAACCTATCATCAGAATTTAATTTTAAATTCAAACGATTTTCTAAAATTCCCTTTAATCTTTCCTCCAAATCTTCATAACTATTTTTATTTATAGTTTTTTCTTGGTTTTCCCTTGCTGATATGTATAATTTTCCATCTAAAGCCAGATAATCTTCAGCTTTTCCCTTAATAGGAAAAAATAATACAAGTGCAGTTAATCCCACTGCAACGCGATTTGTATTCATCTTATTATCTAGAAAATTGATGTTTTTAACACTTTTCTTTTTTAACCAAAACATTTATAAAATACTATTATTAACAATAATTATAGGTTCTAAAGCTTTTACTCATTATTTAAGATAAAATTAAAGAAAGAAAATGGATCAAGAATTAAAGAACTCAATTTTGAAAACAGGAACAACTATTCTTGGAATAGTATGCAAAGACGGAGTTGTAATGGCTTCTGATAGAAGAAGCACTGCAGGAAATTTAATTATGAATAAAAATGTTCAGAAAGCTGTTAAAATAAATGATTACTTGGTCATTTCTGGAACGGGAAATGCTTCAGACATAGAGATGCAGAAAAAAATTATATCTGCTCAGTTAAGATTAAAAGAGTTAAAATCTCGCTCAAGACCAACAGTTAGAGAAGCTGCAAATTTGATTGGGACAATGACTTATCAAAATATAAGACAGCCTTCAATGATTGCCTCAATAGTTGGATCTCTTCTTGGCGGCTTCAATGAGAATGGGACTACAGAGCTATACACAATTGAACCTGCAGGAACTGCGATGAAAGTAGAAGATTACGACGCTAACTTTGGGAGTGGTATGCCTTTTGTTCTAGGACTTTTGGAGAGGCAATATAAAAAGGATATGAGTGTTGATGAAGGAGTTAAGTTGGCTGTTGAAGCGATAAAATCTTCCACTCAAAGAGATATAGGAAGTGGAAATGGAATTGATGTTTTTACAATAACAAAAAATGGAATAAATCATGTTATTGAACAGGAAATCTTTCCAGAGTACAAGGACAAAAAAGCTAGTCCAAGAACAGACGGCTTTAAGGATGATAAAAAGTAAAAATAGTTTTGCATAAAATTAGTGAATTGTTTATTTGAATTTTTAACATGGAACTTCTAAAGAATATAACTGATAGACTTAAGGGAAAAATAACAGAAGCAAGTTTTGAAGGAGCAAATGTTGTTCTTTACACAGACGACGCTGAGTTTTTTAGAAGAGGTTCTGGAAAAATCAAAGAAATAGTCAATGAAATAAAAAAGAGAATTGAATTAAGGGCTGACAAGAAAATTTTGAAAGATGCTGAAGAGACTGAAAAGGAAATAAGAAAATCTATTCCAGAAGAAGCAGAAATAACAAACATAATTTTTGACAACTATAGAAGTATTGTGATAATTGAGGCGAAAAAACCAGGAATGGTTATAGGAAAAAGGGGAATCATTTTGGATGAGCTGAAACACAAGACTTTTTGGTCACCTCAAGTGCAGAGAAGCCCTGCAATAAAAAGCAAGATAGTTGAAAATATCAGGGAGGTTTTGTACGCCAACAACAATTACCGACGCAGATTTTTGAATTCTGTCGGAAAAAAAATTTACGAAGATTGGGATCCAAAAAGAACAGACGAATGGATTAGGCTCACTTTTTTGGGGGCGGCAAGGCAAGTTGGAAGAAGCTGTGTTCTCTTACAGACTCCAAATTCAAAGGTGCTTCTTGATTGTGGGATTGATGTTTCTTCACAAGGAGAAGACAAGTTTCCAATTTTTAATATTCCAGAATTTGATATAAATCAACTTGATGCGGTAATTATTAGTCACGCCCACATTGACCATGTAGGGATGGTCCCTTTTTTATACAAAATGGGATACAAAGGTCCTGTTTACATGACTTTGCCGACGAGAGATATTTCATCTTTGTTAGCTTTGGATTTTATTGGTGTGGCTTACAAACAGGCTGAAAAACCTTTGTATAGTTCGACAGACATAAAGGAAATGGTAAAGCATAGCATTTGCCTAAACTATAATGAAGTTACCGACGTCACTTCTGACATTAGAATAACTTTTTACAATGCAGGGCATGTTTTAGGAAGCGCAATGGTTCATATAAATATAGGAAATGGTTCGCACAACCTTCTTTACACAGGAGATTACAAATTTATGCGTACTAGACTTTTAGAACCGGCTACAATATATTTTCCAAGATTGGAGTCTGTTATAACTGAATCAACATATGGTGCAAAAGAAGATGTTCTTCCTCCAAGAAGGGAAGCAGAAGAAAAGTTCATTGATTTGACGAACATGACAATTGAACGCGGAGGCAAAGTGTTAATCCCTGAATTAGGTTTGGGAAGAGCCCAAGAAACAATGCTTATAATTGAAGATGCCATAAAGCGCGGAAGGATGAAAAAAATTCCTGTTTATATTGACGGAATGATATGGGACATTAACGCAATTCACACAGCATATCCTGACTTTTTAAACAACAAGTTAAGGGCTCTTACATTTCAAGATAAAAATCCATTTACATCTGAAATTTTTTCCCGTGTCGGTTCGTCTGAAGAAAGGAAAAATGTCATTGAAGGGGGCCCTTGCGTGGTTCTTGCTACTTCAGGAATGCTTGCAGGAGGAGCAAGTGTTGAGTATTTCAAAGAATTTGCAGTTAACGAAAAAAATTCACTTATTTTTGTTTGTTATCAAGGTTCAGGAAGTCTCGGAAGGCAAGTTCAGGACGGAGCAAAAGATATAAGGTTAAATACCGACGGAAAAGATGAGTTTGTTAAAGTAAATATGGAAGTCCATACTTCAAAAGGTTTAACTGCACATGCAGGAAGAAACGAATTAATGGCTTTTTTCAAAAAAATAAATCCAAAACCGAGGAAGGTTATGGTTATGCATGGTGAAGTTTCAAAATGCCTTGATTTGGCTTCTTCAATATACAGAATTAACAGAATGGAGACGAATGTTCCACGTCTTCTCGAGACAATAAATTTAAGATAGTTTCCTTTCCCAAAACTTAAAAACTTGTTTTCATACTTTAATTTATGAATTGGAAAAAACACTTAAGGGAGGTTTTATTGACACTTTTGATTGCATTTGCAATAATTTCTTTTTGGCGCGGAGTGTGGGGTTTAATGGATGTCTACCTTTTTCCAGGAAATCATTTCATTAGTTATGTTGCTTCCATTATTATAGGAGTTGCAATCTTGTACTTCAACGAAAATTTATTGAAAAAATTAATATGAAACACAATACAAAAATAACTTTAATTATTCTAGGAATGTTTCTTATAACTCAATTCTTAGGAATTTATGTTGTTAATCATTACATTAACAATGAATTGCCGTTGGGTTTTGAAACTCATGAAATTGAGGAAACAGGGCAATATAATGTGGCATTAGTTTATCTTTTATTTGCGTTTGTAATAGCAGTAATTCTCATGCTACTTTTGAGCAAATTAAATTTTGCTTTTATTTTGAAAGCTTGGTTTTTTATTGTGGTAACAATTGCACTAATGATTTCATTTAATTCCTTCATTCCAAAATTTTTACCTTTTAATTTTAACATATTAGAAGTTTCAGTTACCTGGATTTTTATTTCTCTTCTTGCTTTAGTTCTGGCTTATGTAAAAATTTTCAAGAGAAATTTTCTAGTTCATAACCTAACCGAAATTTTCATTTACCCTGGAATAGCCGCGATTTTCGTACAAATTCTTAATGTTTATACTGTTGTTGCTTTACTTGTTTTGATTTCGGTTTATGATATTTGGGCTGTCTGGCATTCTGGAATAATGCAGAAAATGGCTAAATATCAAATTAAAAAGTTGAATATTTTCTCTGGATTTTTTGTTTCTTATATCCCAAAGAACATGAAATTAAAGCTTAGTAAAATGAAGCCTGCTCAATTGAGGAAAAAGAAAATAAAAGTTAATGTTGCAATTCTTGGCGGAGGAGATGTTGTATTCCCAATAATTGCTGCAGGAGTTATGTTAAAAACACTTGGTATTTACTCTGCATTGTTTGTTGCAATTGGCGCAACTATTGGGCTTGCTTATTTGTTGTTTTTCTCGGAAAAAAAGAAGTTCTACCCTGCAATGCCTTTCATCTCTACAGGAATTTTCCTCGGCATTGCTTTAAGTTATTTAGTTCTCACTTAAAAAAAGTAACAAAACCACAAGATTTATAAATCAGGAGTTTGTGTGGGGTTTATGTTAGTTGAACAGGATTTAGTTAAGAAAGTAAAGGATTATTTTGATTTGAATATTTACGAAACAAAAGTATGGCTTGCATTATTAAAGAGAGGAGTAGCTTCAGCAAGCGAGATTGCATCAGGTTCAGGTGTGCCAAGAAGTAGAACTTACGATGTTTTGGAATCTTTAGAAAAGAGAGGCTTCGCTATTGTTAAGATAGGAAAACCTGTTAAGTACATTGGTGTGAAGCCAAAAATGATTCTTGAAAAATTAAAGAACAATGTAAGAACAAGAGCAGAGGAAAAAATCGTTGAAATATCACAGATAAAAAACACAAGTGAATTTGAAAATCTTGAAAGTCTTTACATTCAAGGTTTACAGCCAGTAAAGAAAGAAGACATAACTGTTGCATTGAAAGGAAGGTCAAACATTTCAAACCACATAAGGGATATAATAAACCACGCAAAGGAAGAAGTAATAATATGCACAAATGTTGAGGAAATAATTTCCAAGGCAAAACTTTTCCATCAAACTTTTTTAGCCTTAAAGAAATCAAATGTTAAGCTGAAAATCGCTCTTTCTGGAGATGAGAAGTTGATAAGGCATGCTGAAAAGAAATTCGACATGAAATTCAGGAAAGTTAACATACACGCTAAATTCTTCATAGTAGACAGGAAAGAAATTCTTTTCTACTTATCAAAAGCAGCTGATGAAGACACTGCAATATGGCTTAACTCTGAGTTTTTCTCAGGAGCTTTCGCGGCAATGTTTGACAAGGCAATTAAAAACATTAATGGGAAATGAAATGGTAGAGAATAAATCTCCAACAATTGAAGGATTTAGAAATACTCTTGAGGCAATGTTGGAATTACACAAGAAAGGAAATTCAGAAAGATATTTGTCAGCAGGGATGGTTTATTGGTTTGGTAGAAATGGTGCCGGTTTGAATCCAAATGGTTTATGGCCAAATGCAATGTATCCAAGTAGTAAAGAAGATGCTCAATTATTTTTAGAAGATGCCGTAAACCAAGGATACATAGAAAGAGTATTTGCTGAAGTAAACAGAACTGGAACTTATCATACATTAGAAGAAATGAAGAAATTCATAGCAGAGAATTAAAATGGTGAAAACATTTGAGAGTTTTCGAGATGTTTCTTTGGAAGAGATAATAAAAAAAGTTAATAATTCTGACTATTTTGAACATGGATTTAATTCTCAAAATCCAAAATCTTTGTTGGTAAATAAAACAATCGAGTTGGAAGATGGAAATACCATTAAAGGATTTAGGCAATATACCGTCTATCTAAAAACAAAGAATCTAGAAGATTATCTTGCGGCATCAAAACAGAAATACAAAGACAAAGTTTTAATGGAGATAATTAAATTGGTTGGTTGCAATCCAAGTTCTATAAAGTATGGGGCAAGGTTCTCCCATGTGGTGTATTCTTATGATGCTTTATTATCTTTAAATCCCCCTAAAATGGAAAGGATATCTCTTGACGTTCCTGCTCACTTATAATATCAGATTATATCAAAAATCTCAACACTCATCTCTTGCATTCTTTTCTTGTTGTGAATTTTCCAGTTTTGAAGGAATTTTTTCAGTGTTAAGTTAAATTTTTCTTCAGCATAAATTCTTTTGCCTTTATTGAAAGTTTTTTTGTGTTTTTTCCTGAATCTTTCAACATTTTTCTTGTCTGTTAACATAGGTCCATGAAAAACAATTTCTTTCTTCTTTTTGACGACAAAAAAATACTTCGCTGTTTTTCCTCCTTCATAGACAAAGCCTTTATTTCTTATTTGGAAAAACTTTGATATTTCTTTTTCAAGGAAGTTGTAGAATTTAAGCAGTTTGCTTCCGGCTATATCTCCTTCCTGCTTTTCTGTTTTTGTCTTAATGTTTAGGAATTCATTTTTTCCTTTTAAGGCATTTTTTCTTATTTTGTCAAAGTCAATTTCTTTTTTTTCGAAAAAATGCTTTCCTGGATTTTTCAGAAAGTTTTTGCATTTTTTCCTGAATTCTTTAAAAGTCTCATATGATAAAGCTGCAAGGGCATTTCTTTGCTTGAATGTAGGGTCAATCAAAACTATTGGTGAGGCTAATTTCGCAGTATTTAAATCCATCATTATTTCCTGTTTGTTTTTGAAATGTTTTTCAGTGTCAATAATTAATTTGTCTTCTGTTTTTGCTATTGTTTTTATGAATTTAAGAAAACTTCCGTAGTGATGAATTAATAATTCAAGACCGTAGCCAGAGAAACCTTTTATGTAGGACTCTGCCCCATAGAACCCGTTAGCATGGCAGAATGTTTTTGCAATTATTATCTCATCAATAACCTTTGGATTGACTTTTTTTCTAACATAATTAACATGAAAGTATGACAAATCAGTTATGTTCTCAGCTTCTTTTGGATTTTTTATTTTTAATACAGGAATTACCTCAAAAATAATATTCTTCCCTAATTTTATCATGAAATAATCTCTAGAGCCGTGGATTTTTGTTTTATTAAATCCATTAAGAATTTTCTCTGTTAGCTCAGAGATTTCTTTCCTGTGTCTTTTGTCAAATCTCAAGAATACATCAACATCATATTCTTTTTTTCTTATCAAAGTCTTTTTAGCAAAACTCCCCCCAACAAAAATCTCTACATGCACTTTTAATTTCTTTATTTTTTCCAAGAGTTTTACTTTGAAGTCTTTAAACCTATTTGCAATTTCTTTTATTTCATTTTTATTTGGCTTAGCTTCACTTAAAACTTCCTTCAAGATAGAATTGGTTTTTTTTGTATTCATAAATCAAAATACCAAAAAGGATTTATATTATTAATGTTTTTATACTGAGAAAAAACTTCCTCAACAGTGAGCATGAAAGTCCAAGTATTATTATCATTCTTTCAAATCTTTCATCGACAAAGAACTTAAATCAATTATATATTTTCCTTCTTCAATTTTATAAATCAGTGGCCGATCTCGCCTGAATAAATTCACAATATCAATCTCATATTTTCCGGGAGCAGTTACGTTTATTGATTCAATGTCTAATATTATAGGAATCTCCTCATTAGGCATTCCAGCGATTTCCCTTATTTCTTTTTCTATTTTAGTTTTTTCTTCTTTCGGCAGGCTAACAGGACTAATTTCTGCCTCGGCTTTGTTTTCCTGAATTTTCTTCAAGTGCTCATCTTTTATGTAAAAAAAGAAATGTCCTTTGCAGTTATCACATCCTTCTAAGATTTCCTTGCTCCCTACAGGAATTATTTTTGAACATCTAACACATTGGTGTGGCATTTTTTGATTTGTGAATTTTTAATTTATCAATGCCAAATCAAAGGATGACATTGGCATGTATTCTAAAAGAAAAAGGCTTATTTAATTTTTTCCGTGTTATTTTGAGTTATATTTGTATACAAAAATCACCAACTTACATCTTTTCCATCTATAGCTAATACTAATTTGCCAGCAGTGAAGAATCTTTCTCCATATATTCCATCATATATGATTGTCTGGTAAAATTCCCTACTAATAAAGAAATTTACTTCATCAGAATACTCAAAATAGTTGCCGTTTGGTATTTGTTTAACTTCTAACAGTGCTTTTTGTGAATCAACATACTTGATGCTGAAGGGAATATCTCTATTGGGAGTTCCAAAATTATCCCTAAATTTTATATGTCTTGGCTTATTTTTACATATGTTTCCAAACCCACAGAACTCGCTTTCATAAATTCAAGATATTGGTTTAGTTTAAAAGAATTTATATTATTTTTATTACTTATTCAAAAACAGCTCGATTTTTTTAGGATTTCTCTTTATTTCTTTGACAATTGTTGCAGGACCTATTATTGTTATTGCACCAATATCTCCTCCAAATAAAGTGCTTGCAACATTATTTCTTATCTTTCCCAACAAGTTCTCTCTTCCGTTTCCAGAAATTACAGCCAGCTCAATTCCCCTGAAGTTTTTTACATGTCCTATCATTGCCATGGTGTCACCTATAAGCCTTGTTTCTTCATCTAGCCTTAACCTTCCTTGCAAAATTAGTATATTATTCCCAAAGATAATGTCAAGAATTTTTTTCATCCTGCCCTCGCTGTCTAAGTTTCTTATTTCTGAATAAGGCATGAAATAAATTGAAAATCCTTTTATTTTTTTAACCCTTTTTTTCATTTTACATTTAAATCTTTTTTGTTAATTTAAATATTGATTCATAAAACTTGTCAAGGTTTTTTCCGTAGCGTGCGCTTGTTCCTATAACATCATACTCTGGAAAAGCGGCCTGGACTTTTTTTAGATCAGCTTTCCTTTTGTCAATTTTGTTTGCGACAATAAGAACAGGTATTTTTCTTGCGGCTAAATTTCCTATTATAGTTATGTTTACTTGATTGTATGGATTTTCCGTTGCATCAAGGACAACCACAACAACATCCATATCATCAAGCCATTTTATTGATTCAATGACTCCTTGTGTTGCTTCCTTGGCTCTTTTTTTTGCTTCGTTCTTTTTCACTTTATATTTTAAGAATTCTTCATAATCTATTTTAGTTGCTATTCCAGGAGTGTCAATCATTTTGAAAACCATTTTTTTTCCTTTGTAACTTATTTCAACTTTTTCCTTGAACTGAACACTTCTTGTTTCATGGGGGATTTTACTTACTTTTCCAATTTCCTCTCCTGTAAAATCTTTGCAAATTCTGTTCGCAAGGCTTGTCTTTCCGGCATTTGGCGGGCCGTAAAATCCTAGCTTTATGTCTTTCTTGCTCTTAAAAATACTAAAAATTCCGTTGAAAAAACTTTTTATTCCACTCATTTAATTTTTTAACCCTCTTTAGTTTATTTTATTAAACAGTTCTAGAAGTTTATAAATATTAATGTTCTAAACCTGCTTTTTTTTGAATCCACTCATAAAACTTTCAATAGGAAGCTCGAGCATTCCTGTTCTTTCCCCAGAATATTTTTTCATAACATAATTAACTTGTTCTGTTGTCCAGCCGGATCTGATTAATCTTGACCTAACTGTCTTTTTTGGGACACCTTTTTTCATGCTTGTTTGTATATATGAAATCAAATTGTATAAGTCATTCCTGTTTTTGAACAAATAACTTTCATATTTTCTTTTATACCATTGTTGCAAAGCAATGTATGAAATAGCTCCTATAAACAACGCAAGTAAAATAGAAAGAATAAAAATCGTCTGTCTTGAAAGTTGGTCTTCCCTATCTGAAACTTCAACACTAGTCAATGGCAAATAAGATAATTTTGGAGAAATAAAAACAGGAAGCGTCTCAAAATCAAGCTCTTCGCTTGTTGAAAACTCAATTGTTTTAGCATTTTGGGAAAGTTCTATATATGAATAATCATCAACTTCTTTTTGATTGTAACTTTGACTAAATAAAAGATTATCAACATTCTTGATTATTAGGTAAGAATTTTCCCTTCCCAAATTTTCATCAACTTCAATCCTGAAAACATTTATTACGCTTCCAGTGAAATCTTCATAGTTAGCTGAAATTCTGCTAAAGGAAATTTTTGTATTTACATTATTCAAATTCCATAAGACAATTGAATCAAAATAAGAGTTTCCCATATGATCCTCTCCAGTTATTTTGCTTAGAATTTCAACGTCTATATTATCTGAATCTGGGAAAAATGAAATCATTCCTGTTTTTATGCTTTCAAATACTTCTATAGGAACTTTGATTTTTATAAGGTCAGTCATTATACTTACATATTCTGCATCAGTGGTTGCAAGATTATTTCTTTGTTGTATTAAGGCCATTTGACTTTCTATACTATCCATATTCAAGGCTGTTCTGACAGAGTTTTTTTGGAAAGTAGGCAAAGTGCTTATCTGCAAATTCACATTATCTAAATTATTTTGTTTGTCATTTAACACAAATTCTATTGCGTCTTTAGGTGTTTTGATAGATATGTCAAACGTTCTTGTTGAACTTGAAAAGCCAGTGTCTGTTGCAGTAACGTTTAGTTTAAATTCTCCTATAGAGCTATATGTGTGGGTTATTGTATTAGCCGATGTTTTTTTTACTAAACTATTGTCTCCAAAATTCCAAGTATATTCCAAGACATTTGATGTATTATCCTCCATCTCGACTGTAAAATCAGTAGGATAAGCTGCGATAGCTACTTTTGGATTTAATGATTTTATCTGCGGTATTTTCTTAATTAAAATTTCTTCTGAAAATACTTCTGAGTTTTTGAAATTAAAAGTATAGTTTATTTCTTCATCAAACACCCCCGAAATTTTTATGTTAGCTTTATCGAGATTTATTTTTTTAAAGTTGGAACTTATTTTTGGCTGAGTTTCTGTTACATCATAAACATGGATAGTTTCTTTTGGTGTGCCACTTGAAGTGTAAAAAGCACTAACACTTGAAAGGGTTATCTGCTGGTTTTCCCCTGAAAGGAATTTTATTGGAACAACACACTCTGTTGAACAGTCATTATTGAATTTGCCGATGTATGCTCTAACATAGTCTTCTAGACTAACAACATTGCTCCCGGATTCCTGAATTGCATCGTTGTTTAATGTAAATGTTCCTATTGAAGCATAGCTCCCTGGTTTTGCAAAAATCTCAAAGTCTCTTGAGTTTTCGACACTTCCTGCGTAACCACATGCGTTTTGAATTTCGGAATTTATTTTGTATTTGTTGTTATCTGCTGAATTTAATGTTGTTATGCAGACATAATAATTTGTTTTGTTAAATATAGGGAAGTCAGCAATGCAGGAAATTTTTCCGGTTGTAGTAGCAGAAACCTCGCAAGAACCGCAACTTGTAAAGTCCTGGCTGCAGACATTCATCTCAAAATTAACATTGCCCCCAGTTGCTGATATAACACGTGCTCCTATTTCAACATTTGGTGCAGGAGGCAATTCTATTTTCTGGCAATAATCTTGGTTGTATATGAAAACTTCTTCTTCAGGGTTTGCGTAACAACCATAACTTTCTCCGTAGAAATTATTTGAAGGTTTGTTTGAAACCCATTCGTTTTTCCCATCGTTTAAAATATCTATATACAATTGGGTTGATTCTGTCTCAAGCGCTGTGCTTGAAACATTCATCTTGAAACCAGAAACTGACTGGAAATTATTCCCTGTTAATTTTATTCCAATTATCTTTTCTTCGTTTTTATTTAATGTAAATGTTTTTTGAGTCACCCCACTTCCTGATGAAGAATAATACTTTTTACAATCTGATGGCGAGCAACTATAATCTACATTGTTAAGTTTGAGCAAGTCAATTAACTTTATCGAATTTCCTTTTGAGTCTGTAAACAAAGAATCCCCTAAATCATTACTAAGGCTGATGTTTATCCACCCTTTTATGAAATCCATTGAAGCATATTCTATTTCTATTTTATGAGATTTATTTCCGATTTCAAAAGCAGACACGAGGCTTATCGCCAGAAAAATTAAAAAAAAACTAACCACCTTTTTCATAGAAACAAATAGGAATCTTATTTTATAAATTTTCTTAATTCTCTTTTTACCTTTTTACTTGATAAAATAAAATAAATAAGTATTATTATAATTACTGCAACAATAATATTGTATATTCCGAAGAACGGAAGCTGTATTTGTGCAGGACACTCAATGCTTCTTGTTCCTCCTGCCTCACAAATTAATGCAAGCCCTTTTGGATCTTTATGCTCAGGATTTCCGCTAGCCCATGTCCATACTCCGTCCCATGTTAGTATTAATATTCCATCGTCGCATTCGTTTGGGTCACTTTCCTGCTCTGAAATCAAACATGTTCCGTATTTTGAATAATTTCCAAACTCGTCAAAAATTCCGTCTGTGAAAGTTCCGGCACATGAATCACTGTCTTCATCCCACATACATGTACATTGAATCTCAGGATCAGAACAATCAATAACTGTTGGAACGCTATTTTTTGCTACTCCTACAGGATCTTCTTCACATAAAGTTTCGTCATTGTAGTCGTTGCATATTATTACATCACTTAAATCATCATCTTGGACATCCATCTCTAAATAGTTGCTTTTCTCGCCTTCTGCAATAAAATAAAATTGTGCATAATCATCTAAAGTTTTGTCCAAATCAGATTGAGTTATTGTCCAATTCGCTATTGCAGTTCCTTGCGAATCAAGTACTGCAGTTACTGTTCTTATTGAATCATCAAGAATCACATCGTCTTCATATATATCAAATTCTATAACAGTTCCTTGAGATAACCCTAAATTTTTGATAACAAGTTTTACTTTTGTGAAACCTACAAAAACTTCTATATTACTAATCTGGCTGATTCCATCACTTGACCAAAATACATTAGTTGAAGGTGCGCCAGGAGTACACTGATTTGTGTCTAGTTGACAATTAACACATGACAAACTTCCTCCTGGAAAACCAAGGTCGTTGCATGTTAAATCATTAAGTTCTGCTCCGTCGCATGTCTCTCCGTTGTTAACTTCTCCGTCTCCACAAACTCCTGGATTTGAAGGCGTACATTGGATTGTATCTATTTGACATAAGCTGTTACACAACAAATTTCCTCCAGTGAATGCATCAAAATCACCGCATGATGATCCACTAAAAGGATCAGCTAATCCAGAATCACAAGATTCTCCCAATTGCAAATTCCCATCACCGCAATTTGGCAAAGGTAAATCAGGATAAAGGGTTTCAGAAGTACAGCATATATTCACACTACCGCTTCCTGGAACACCAATATGGGCATTTGTTGCTGAGGAAAGGGAAAGTGTTTTTATAGGGTAGTCAGGAACTTGTTCGCTTCCGCATGCGTACGAAGTGCTTATACAACTTAAATCAGAATAACAAACATGCGTCGCATAATTTATCTGCGTTGGAATTTCAGCATGAGCGTTCGTCGTTGATGAAAGGCCTAAAATTTTATTGTTGTTACATGTCAAACTTCCGGAGAAGGTACAGCAAAGAACATTATCGTAATTTCCAGAGCTCGCTGTTTCTCCATGGGCATTTGTCACATCAGACAAAGCGGCAATAACAGTATCACTTTGCGATTGACAGAAACTCCTTTCAGCAACATAACATGTTGCGTCTTGAGCAAAAATTAATGACATTGACAAGGCAAGCAAAAACGCAAAAACTGAAACCAAAATCACCTGTTTTTTCATGTTATATATTATGAAAAACAGTTTTTAAATATTGTTGAAAATTTAAATATAATAGCCTTCCGACGAGTTTGTTTTCTAAAAACCACTGTTGGCACGTAAATTCCTTACTCACACAGACGCTATCGTAACTGCTTTCTGTAAAAAACTCTCGCTTCGAAGTCGCTCGAAGTTTGATGTAAACTGTTAATGCAAGAAATTGTGTTCAATACAATAAATTTTTTTAATGTTAATTATGTAATAGGTATCTGAGCGACAGCGAAGCAATTATATTTATGTTTAATAAGTCAATGAAATAATCACTTTCTAAACAAAACCTCAAACTATCATAGGTATTAACCTTTAACAACAATTAATGGTTTTAGTTTTGCAACCTTTTTGCTTATTCCCAATTCATCAACAACTTTCACAACTTCGTCGACGTCCTTGTAAACTTCAGGCGCCTCTTCTGACAGGGATTTCATGCTTCCTGTCCTTATTTTTATTCCTCTGCTTTCAAGTTTTTTCCCAATTTCTTCTGAATTCAAAATTTTTAATGCACTTGCTCTGCTTTTTATTCTTCCTGCTCCATGAACTGTGGAACCAAAACTAATTTCTTCTGCTTTTTTTGTACCAATCAAAACATAAGATGAAGTTCCCATGCTCCCTGGAATTATTACTGGCTGTCCAATTTCCCTGTAGGCAAGAGGAATTTCTTTTCTTCCTTTTCCAAAACTTCTTGTGGCTCCTTTTCTATGAACACAAACAATTTTCTTTTTTCCATCTATAATATATTCTTCAAACTTTGCGATGTTATGACAGACATCATAAACGACTTCGATTTTTGATTTTGGAAAAAAATATTTTAATTCCTCTCTTACCCAATGAGTTATAAGTTGTCTGTTCGCGAATGCAAAATTCATCGCAGCAGACATCGCTGAAATGTAATCCTTTCCGAGCTGACTTTTTATTGGTGCATTCACGAGTTCTCTGTCAGGCAGATTTTTTATTCCATATTTTTCTTCCATTTTTTTTATGTAATCGCTTGCTACTTGGTGCCCTAAACCTCTGCTTCCACAGTGAATTAAAATTGTAATTTGGTTCTTTTTCAATCCAAATCTTTTTGCTTTTTCCTCGTCGAAAATTTCATCAACATACTGCACTTCTAAAAAATGATTTCCAGAGCCAAGAGTTCCTAATTGCCCTATACCTCTTTTCATTGCTCTTTCTGAAACATTGCTTGAATTTGCGTTTTTCATACAACCTTCTTCCTCTGTATGAAGATAATCACTTTCTATTCCATATCCTTTTTTAACCATATATTTAGAGCCACCTTCCAAAATTTTTTTCAATTCATCTTTTGTTAATTGAAACTTGCTTCCTCTTCCAATTCCAGAAGGTATTTTCCTGAACATCGCGTCTGCAATTTTATCCTGATTTTCAAGAATGTCTTTTTTTGTAAGGTTTGTTTTTAATAAACGAACTCCGCAGTTTATGTCATAACCAACTCCTCCTGGAGAGATTATTCCTTTTTCCATGTCAAATGCAGCAACTCCTCCGATTGGAAAACCATAACCTTGATGGGCGTCGCTCAGTGCAAAAGATGCATTTAACACTCCGGGAAGTTGAGCGACATTTATGGCTTGTTGAAGTGTTTTATCTTGCTTGATTGACTCAATAAGTTTTTCCGACGCAAAAATCCTTGCAGGAACATTCATGTTTCCTTGCTTTGGGATTTCATAAATGTTCTTAGATATCTTTTTTAGTTCCATAAAAAAAAGAACTTTCAAAGATTTATTAAATTACCTATCTCAAACATCCAGAACAACCTGCGCAACCAATTTATTCTTTCCAAGGCTCTTCACAAACATTTCATTGTAAGTCACAGCTTTTATTGAATCCAGGTCTTTGTATTTTTTTGAATCATCACCATAAAACTCAACATCGGCATGTTTAGATGTTTCATTGAGTTTTATTTTTGCTTTTGAAACAATAAAATTTTCAGCGTCAAGCAAATAGATAACTTCTTCAAGTAAATTATAAAGTAAACTTTCATTATCTTTTCCGTCAATTTTGGACTTTTTGACTTTTACAGTTTTAATTTTTTCTTTTTTACTTAAAACTTCTACTGTTGCGAGCACAGAATTCTCAAAAACTTCCCTCAATGTAGAGCCAAAAGCCCGAAATTTTATATCTCCTGTATGCGGAAGAAATTTGTACTTCATAAAAGAGAAAAAGAAATAGAGTTTATTAAATTTCTCAGCCTTCTTTTTCCCAGCAGAAAATAGCCAGTTTTCTTGGATTGTATATTTCAGTGTTTGCACTTATTATTGCTGACTGGACATAAATATTTTTGTCTGGAGGATTTGTCAAGATACATTCACTTTCAACAACACATATTTTTCCACTGCAGTCAAGAATTTCACTTTGGTTTATATGTGACTTTAGCTGACTTGGAAAATTTTCCCATTCAAGCGGAACCGAAGATTCAAGAACTGTATTTCTAAGGGTGTTATTCAACTGAATTTCTCTTATGATTGCCTTCTCAATTTCGTAAATCACTTCAGAATTATCGCTAAATTTTATTCTATCTCCACTTAATATTAACAAAAACATCCCTGTTAGGATGATTATCATTGTTGACGCCTCCACAATTTTTATCCAACCTTTTTTGTTTTTAGTAATTTTCATTATTTACCATACCTTTATAGTTAATTTACCAAATAAAATTGTTGCATCATCACTAACATATTGGACTGGAATTTCTGTTGAATAAATATTTACTGCTATAGGCTCTTCACTACTTGGGCTTAATACTACCCCGTCGCTACGTTCAAAACTGAAAGTGAATTCTGTTCCCAAAGGAATTCCAAGTTCTTCTTTTAATCCTTCATAGTCGCTTTCATACCTTTCAATCAATTCTATAATTCTTGACTCAAAAATTTGGCTGTCTGATTTTATCAAGCCGGTATCAGCGTTTACATTTTTGCAGTTTGGATTTCCCCCATATTCAGGAGAGCGGGAAACCAAAGAACCATAATACACTTTCAGAATTCCTTCATATCTATTGTCTATTTCCCCAATTAGTATCTGTCCACCTTGAATACTATACCCTATGATGTTGTCTTCACTGTCTTTTATTTTTAAAATATTAATTATGTCTGTTTGTTCTAAAATTGGTTTAGCATCACCTCCTGTTAATTTAATACATTCTTGATTTCCCCCCCCGGTTGCTGGTGTTATTATTATGGTCATTGTTGTGAACTCCTCGCTATAAAGGTCTTCAACTAATTTTTTCTTTACATCATCTAAAATATTTTTTTTACCATCTGATACTATTTTTGGTCCGATCAAAAAAGAATATAAAAAAAGAAAAAAAGTTACAAACATTACAAATGAGATTACAAATCCTATGTGTGTTCCTTTTTTCCGAGCTTGCGAGGAAAACGAGTGGGTTTGTGAAACTATTTTATTCATATAATGAAAAGTCAAAACAGGTTTTTATATTTAATTTATTCACAGACTCTTTTTTCTTAACCACCGAAGAAAAAGTTTGAAATTGATGAAACTAAGAACGCTACAATCATCAAAATAAATGAATGTTTTAATCCTGCTTTGAATTCCTTTTCTGCAAGTTTGCCTATTGCAATACCGCTGAAAAATCCCTGAACTAAAACAAGGTAAAGGAAAGCGTTTGAAACCTGCAATTGACTTGCACTAACTCTCCCACCTGTTGCACCTCCCGCAATCCCCCCAATATCTCCTATACCAAGAATCATTGGAATTATCTGAAATTGAAGAATTAATATTATAACCATAAAAATAAAAAATATGATATAACCCTGAACAACCAGCGACGAGATAACCGCTTTTCTTTCTTTCTTCAGCTTGTCAGAAGTACTTACTGCTTTTGCTACTGCTTCAAGTATCTCCCCAATATTTCCTCCTGATTTTTCAGCTTGTCCTATAAGTATTATTGCCCTTGTTACAACTTTGTTATCTACATCTCTTGCAAATATTTTCAAGGCCCTTTCTAAAGGAATTCCTATGTTAATTTGGTTAGCGAGTTTTTTTATGTGGTCACTCAAAACTCCATATGATTTGTCCTTAACATTAACTATACTTTTACTTATCGGTGTGCCTGTTTTGACACTTTCAACTAAATTCCTTGTGAATTCAAGAAACATTTGCCCTTTTTCATTTTCAACACTTGCTTCATAAATCAAGTAAACTACAAATGGTGCAATTCCGACAATGAGGCTCATACCAAACAAAAAAAAGAATACTGCTGTGCCTATGAAAAAAAACGATACTCCGAATATACCAAATGCGAAAATTATTCCAATCCAGTGCATCAATCTCATTTCCATTTTATTTTTTTGTTTTATATTTATTCATTTTGTTGTTTTATGTGAAGGAAGCTCAAAAAAATCAGGTTGATAAAAGTCACGCCTACAACTACCAACAAAGTTATTGTATTCGTACTAAGTGTGAGTCCCAAACCACTAACCTGCATTATTATTAAAAGAAGCATTAACATCATTGGCGCTGCGATGACGACACTAATGTAAAGGTCCATGAAAGTTTCCGCAGCCTTCGTGCCTTTTTCCTTTTCAAGTTCGTATTCAAACATCATGCTTTTTGCTCTTTCGTCAAAGAACTTAGGCAAATCTCCTCCGGAACTTATTGTTGTTGCCAGCCCATTGAACAAATCACTGAGTTTTTTGCTCGGACTGTTAAAAGCATTGCTTCTTAAAACAGTTACTAAGTCATACCCCATAACATTCACTCCATTTATCACTTTCAAAAATTCTTTTTCGAGATTAGGATACTCTCTTGTGAAAAAAATGATATTGAAAACCTTGCTTGGGTCTATCATAGAGCCTGAAATAGCTGCCATGTTTATAGTTGCGAACGGAAGTTCTTGATTTATTTTTTTTTCAACAGTGCTCCTTTCTGTTGATGGATAAAAAAACATGAAGAAAAACACAATCAACGGGATGAAAAGTAAAACCCATGTGTAAGGTAAAACTGCAACCCAAAAAAACAAGAAAAAAGCGGAAATAACCAGGGCAAACAGGAAAGAAAGAAATGTCGTAAACAAGATTACTGAAACGTAGCTTCTAGTTGTGAACCTCATGTTTGATTTCACTAAATCACCTGAAATTGACTTGAAAAAATCTTTTTTTGCAAGTGGGCTAGCTAAATTTCCGAAGAGCTTGTTTGAAATTATGACATAATCGCTTTGTGTTCTTACTTCTTCAGCCATTTCTTTCTGCTTGATAAGCCATTTAGGAATATTTCTTTCCTCTCGTTCCCTTAATCTTTTTAATGTATGTTTTTCTATTCCATCTAATTTAATTTTTCCAGATTCAAAAAAACCCTTCTTTGTTTTTTTCCTAATTTCTTTTCTTCCTTCCTTTGATTCTTCCGTCGTCATTGGCTTAATAACCTGCATTTCTTCATCTTCCTCTTTATCAATTTTCATTGCATTTTTCGGCATTGGCTGTGTTACACTCAAGCTTTCCAGATTCTCCAGAACTTTTATTCCTTCTTTTTTCAAATTATTTTTCAGAATATTAATGTGTGAAATAATCATTTTTTTTTCTTCACTTCCTTGGCCTTTAACTTCATATAAAAAAGAATTAATCTCCTTGATTATTTTTGATTCTTTTAATATAGAATTTCTTAACTCACTTAAATTATTTGAACTCATTTTATCCTATCCAAGATTTCTTTTTGTATTTTGATAATTATTTTCTTGGCCTCAATAAAACTCTTATAGTCTTTTTTTTCATAAGCCCTTTCAAGCTTTGATTCTGCTTCTTCCAAAGCTTTGGCTAACTGATTAAGAAATGAAATATCTTCTTTCATTAATCCCCCTCCCATTCTTTTCTTAATAATTTACTCATTAAATAGTTTATTATTGAATTCCAAATTTTCTAAGGGTTTCCTCGGGCTTTTTGTAATACTCGTTGATTATATCATGAAATTCCCTGAATCCGAAAATTTTTTTCTGATGTATAATATGTATTATTTGTGATCTTCTCCTAAACTCAAGTTCTATATCTTCAAGTTTTAATCCACTTCTTTTTGAAATTTTCTCAAATATTTTGCTGTTTTTTTTGAAGTAAAAACTGTCATCAGAGGGATTCCAGAAAAAAGGTGTGTTTGTAAGTGCGACACCGTCTTCATTCACATTTACTATTTCAACTATTTCTTTCAGTTTTCTTGTTTCTTGTTTTTTCACAATTGCATGAGTCATCGTGCAGACGCAATCCAATACATTGAGGAGCGACGGAGAAAGTTCTATTGGAGGAGTTTCCAGTCTTTTTATAACAGTGTCTACTGAATCGGCGTGCATGGTGCTTATAGAAGCGTGTCCTGAAGCCATACCTTGGAACAAAACAGAAGCTTCTTTTCCTCTGACCTCTCCAACAATAACATAATCTGGGTTTTGCCTAAATGAATTTCTCAGCAATGTGAACAAATCAATTTCCCCTACTCCTCCAATTCCCGTTGAGGTTCTCGCAACGCTTGGCAACCAGTTTTCTCTTGGAAGATTTAATTCCCTTGTATCTTCAATGCTTACAACTCTCGCTTCAGGAGGTATGAAAAATGAAATAGCATTCAACATAGATGTTTTTCCAGAAGATGTTCCACCTATAAGTAGAATGTTCATCTTATATTCTATCAAAAGCCATAAGTATGCAACCATCTCCGGACTTAGTGTATTGAATGATACAAGTTGTGGAGGTGTCCACGGAGTTTTTGTGAATTTTCTTATTGTGAAAGTAGGGCCACGAGAAGTTATATCTTTTGTGTAAGTTGCATTTACTCTACTTCCGTCTGGAAGGCTTCCGTCGAGAATAGGGCTTGAATAAGAAACATATTTTTCTGTTCTTTGTGCGAGTTTCTCGACGAAGCTTGAAAGCTTGTCCAATTCCTTGAATTTGACATTTGTTTTTATGCTTCTGTAAACTCTGTGAACAATGTATATTGGAGTTTCAACCCCGTTGCATTCAATATCTTCGACAAAATAATCTCTAAGCAAAGGATCAACTTCATTGAATCCTATAAAATCTCTGCATAGATAATAATATATTTTCCTGTAACTTTCATACGGAGTTTCTATTCCTAATTCCATCATCAAAATTTTCATCATCCTATCTATGTATTCAAGCAATGCTTCCTCTTCTTTCTCAACTATGTTCCTCACATTTATCATGTTTTCCATAGCTATTTTGAGCTCATTTTTTTGGCTTTCCTCTTCTCTTGTAAGTAATGGTTCTTCAATTTCATAAATAACTTCTGAGATTTTAGGATCCCAGTGAATATGCACGAATGCAAACGGAGAAATGAGTGCATACCTCACATTAATTTTAGTTTTGTCCGGCAATTTTTTCAGCGGAGGAATTCTCGGCGAGAAGTTTATCTCAGTTATTGGATAACTCCTTACATCTCCTCTTTTTTCGACAGCTATCATATTATTATAAAAACCCAATTCTTTTAAAATTAACTAACGACAAAGTCCAGAACAGGTCCTGCACCTCCTTTATTTTCAATTGAAATTGAATAGGGATTTGGAGCCTGAGTTAATATTTTTGATTCATCTTCTGAGTTGACCTTTATGTCGTAGTTTGAATAGCTTAAGTTAAGAGTTATCCTGTTTATACTTCCTGACCTTTCTGTTAAAGAGACTATTTTTCCTATATTTACTTTTTCTCCTGTCTGGCTGTATTCATATTCGCTGTCTATGCTAAAAACAATATAATTTCCAACACCATTTATTTCAATAGTTCCTTTTTTTATTCCGACACTTACTATTCTCTTGTTTCCTCCTCCTTGAACTACTGTTGAAACTATTCCGTCGATGTTGTTTAAAACAGTCAAGCTTTGTTCAATTGCTGTCCTGTCCTGTATTTCCTGTATTTTTGGATTTACAAATGCCAACACAGCACCAATCAACACTAAAGCGATTAAAGTGTAAACAACTGTTTCAACCCAAACCTGGGCTTTTTTATCTTTGAATGATTTATTCATAATCCCCTCTTTTATATTTATTAAGGAGAAATTAAATTTAAATAATTAATGTTCATTCAAGCAAGAAGCGAGCAATCTCCTATGTTATCTGCAGTGTCAGAAACATCGCATTGGTTTCCTTCAATTATTGGTGCGATTTTAACTATGTCTGCGTCTGTTATTGATAACGCTCCTGCATCAACGATGTAAGTTACTCCTGAATTTTTTTCAGGAGGATTCAGGGATTCTCCGTAAACTCCGCCAAGTTTTTTAACATAACTGTAACTGCTTCCTGATTTTATTTCAAAACTCTTGCTTCCTGAAACTCCAGACACTGAAACCAAAACCCCGTCGATTTCAGCATTCCAGACGCTTACAGAAACTTGAACTTCATCATTGCTGGAATCGTAGCACGTGTATTGCTTGTTTATCTGAATTTCTCCATAATTTCCGAAACACGAGCCTGAAACTTCAAGCCTTTCTTTAACAAAAGTCGTCGAGAAAGCCCATACAATTGCTATCAAACCCATAACAAGTGCAATCATTATTATAGAAACAATAACTTCTGAAATACCTTTTTTGTTCATTTTATAATAAAATCTCATATCCATACTTTGAGTCGTCGCAATCAAGAGTTTTTTCTTTTCCGCTTTTTGAATTTCCAAGAAGTATTGGAACAAGAGTTAGTTTGTTTGAGTTTCCTATATTTAATTCATCTGAAAAAGTTGAGCCTCTTGACAATCCAAACTCCGGCCAATCTTCAGAAACTTGATTCAACTCGCTTGTTTTGAAGCTTCCTCCTTCAGACATTTTTACTTTTAAATTGTAGATTGGAACATTTCCTGTATTTGAAACTCCTAAAGTCCCTGAAGAGTAACTTGCTTCAAAATTAACTTCATCACAGACAAGTTCTGCGTTTTTGTCGAATTTTATAACAGCTTCCTGACTTAATCCACGAAGCCAAAGGAAAACTATCAATGCTATCAATATAACTAATCCTATAAGAAGAACAGTCGCCATAGTCGGCGAAAGTCCTCGGCTGTCACCCTTTTTTATCATCACAAATCAAATGTTTTCAGGTTTATAAAATTTATTTAACTTATTTATACTAATTATTCTCCGATTTGTATGCAATAAATTCTATTGTGTACATTGCAATCATCAATACCATCGCTAGTCCATCCTTCATTAACTTTTCCAGAGTCTCCATGTCTAGCTGTATTAAAAAACGACGACGAGGTCCAGCTATTACATGTTCCTATTAAAAATGCTTCGTAAAGTGTTCCGTCTCCATCTGTCCCTGTCCAAGCATCTATACTGAATTCGTCAACTCCTTTTTCATTGTATCTTATTGGATTGTCTATTGTGTTATCGAGTAAATCATTTAAGTTGTCTGCTATCACTGTTTTTTGAGCATCATTTCTCACATAAGGAAGGTCTCCTTCTCCTTGAGGAATCCTGTCTCTTGCGTCAACCACACTACTGGAAAGCCACGCCATGTATGTCCCTTCCAAGTTTGAGTCTTCTGCTAAATTATTACATTTTAAATCTGCTCCTACTAATCCTCCAAGATCTCCTTTGTATTGTGATGAACTTAAGAAAATTATTCTATGGCCTGATTCTAGTTCTTCTTCCGGTTCTTCTTCACCACCTTCAGGTTCTGCATCACTGTAAATTCCCAAAGTGTTTGTTGTAACATACTTCTCCCCATTTATGTCTTTCGAAATTATGTAGTAAAAATTTTGTCCTTCATTTAATGTTATATTATATGCTATGTTTTCTGCTGTTAGAATTATGACTTCATTTGGATTTTCAAAAGTTTCTGTCTTGTAAATTCCTTCACTGAAAGCCACTTCTTGATTTCCAGAACCGACGTCGACAAGAATGCTTTCTGATTTGAATTCTTGGTATCCTGTTAGAGTTATGCTTTCTCTTTCTCCAAAAACAAAATAAAGATTGTCTGCGTCGGAGTTTAGTGAATAGGTTCTTGTGAAATTTTCAAGCAAAACATTCAAATCTAATTCATTGTTTAAACCATATTCAATAACTTTCTCGCTTTCTATTTCTATCTCTTCTCCAAGATAATAAAAACTGGGTGGAATTCTCTGCGATGAATAATTTATAACAATCGCGAAGCTCGCAATTAACACTATGATTACCATAGTTGCAACCATGTAAAATTGCCCAAATTTATCACCTATTTTCATAAATAACAAAAAGAAAAACAGTTTTTATATTTATTTTATTATTAATATAAATATATAAACCAAATAAATTGACTAATTTTATGAATCTTCAGACAATAGGTTTTGATTTGATTGATGAAAATGACAAGAAAGATTTTGACAAGATATTCGAAGAATACTCTGAAAGAATACAGAAAAAGCTGAAAAATATTTCTTCATTTACAATTCACTTAAAAGAATATAACAAAGAAGGTGCGAGAAAAAAATTCTGTGTTTACATCCACATTTTAGCACCGACGAGAGTTGCTTTTAAGGCAGAAGCTTTTGACTGGGATTTCAAGAGAACTTTGCATAAAGCATTCAACAAAATAGAACAAGAGATTGAGCACAAGTTTCACTTAAGCGATGAACATCAGACACGAGAGTCATTTAAGAAGACAATAAAAGAAGGGAAATAAAAATTACCTCACTCCTTTGTCGTTCGAATTTAATTTAGATTACTAAAGCAAAAGTTTTGAAGTTAATGCTAGTAAAATTTGTTATTAAAATTAAGATGATTTGTGATTTCCTTTGAGGATAAAAAATTAAGGGGTTAAAATTCTATGCGATTTCATCGGAGGCTTTTCACTGCTTCGCGATGCGTAATCGCTTTGAAATCGCCGTTCAGTGATTCAAGGAAGTTCAAAAGAAACCATTGGGTTTCTTTTAGTAGACTCGGAAGTTTGCCTGAAGAAAACTGAAAAGCTTCCCTTTATTCTTCCTCGGCTTTGCGACCCGCCAAGCACCTTAACAAATGTTTAGGGCTGCTCCGATCAAGGCCTGACCCACTTCGCACTTGCAAGATCAAGACGGACAAAACGTCAACGTTGGATTAAAGGACTTCCCAACACTCTTCTCACGCCCTTCCTTGCAGTCTGCCGTGAAGTCCATTTGCAAGTAGCGGAGGACTAACCCGCTGACCTAGTCTACGGATAGACTAGGTATATTTGAATTTAAAAAGGTTTTTGATGAGGATGTTTATGTTAAAAAGTGTAAGATTTTCCAAGCTTCTAAAAAACTTTCTAATGAAAATATTGGTTCTTGTAAATATGCAAGAATTAACTGGGTTGTACCTATAGTTACTAGAGAAATTGTAAGATAAATTATCCATCTATTAAATTTATGTGTTTCTTCAGCATATTCTAATTGGGTTGTAGAAGAAATTAAGGTTATTCCTCTTCCAGTTAACCTATATTCTTCTCTGTTTTCTTTTTCATTAAACTTCTTTTCAATAAGCCCGTCATTATTTAAAACCTTAAGCAATTTTTCAGTATTTTCTTTAAAGTATGTTTCAAAAATACCAAAGTATACCCATAAAGGATAACCTTTTACTAATTTATTCATAACTTTCTTGAAAAGATTAAATGTTGTTACCTCATCTATTTTATGTCCTTCAATTTTATCTCCCATCTTCAATAAATTTTATCTTCTTCTGCTTCCCAACAAAACCAAAATTAAGAAAAGCAAAACAAGCATCAATATGAAGAATACCCACAATAGAACTTTCAAAATGTTGAATCCTTCTTCCCGAACTTCGTAATAAACAAGTGGCTGTTCAACTGTCTCAGTCACAAAAAATGTTGTTGGCTGTTGAACAGGTTCGTTGAAAGTCAAGAACTCTATCTGATGGAACCCACTTCCTCTATTGTTATCATCACTATCATCGTCATCATCATCTCCGTTAGGTGTATCATCACAAACATCTCCAATTCCATCATTATCTGTATCTGTTTGATTAGCATTTGGAATTAATGGACAATTATCTTCAACATCAGGAACTCCGTC
>JAGVWT010000007.1 GCA_018304175.1 Candidatus Pacearchaeota archaeon | reverse complement strand
TATTAACATTCTTTTTCCTTGTTCTTGAAGTGCTCCATGAGTTTCAGACCAGTTTTTTCCATGAAGAATTTTTTGCTTTGCTACGAGAATTCCTGATGGGAGTTCTATGTAATCTTCTTGAGTATTTTTAGAAAGTGTTCTTTTGTTTTTATTATTTTGTGATTGGATTTTGGGATTCTGGATTTTGTAAGGTACACCAAGCTTATCCAAACCTTCCAAAACTTCGCTGCTAACATCTATTGTTGGTGCCATGAATCAAACATAAAAATACATTTTATAAGGTTTATGGTAGTAAATTATAACTTAAATTTGTTATTCTTATTCAAATCAATCACAACAAATTTAAACTTCCTTAATATAAATTAAACATGGCTAACACACAAGAGGGTTACAATCCAAATGAATTTTACAGCGATGCTAACACAAAAGTTAGAGACATAGAGGAAAAACAAAATATTCTAAGAGAAAGGCTCCTTATGATAGGAAAGAATATGATAGAGTCAAGAGAGGAAACAAGCAGGAAAATGCTTGAAATCAAAAAAGACATAGAAAAAATGAAACAAGACTTAGAAAGAATAAAATCATTCATTGAAACAATTTCCAATGAATTTTCCAAATTCGCGAAAAAAGACGATGTTGAAATATTATCAAAACAAATAAAAATGTCAAGGGCTTTCATGTAACAATGAGATGGGCGTTTTAGATAAGATATCTCAAATGAGGAAGCAAGGATTAAAGGAAAAAGATATAATCAAAAATCTTAAAGAAGATGGAGTTTCGCCAAGAGCGATAGATGATGCAATGAATAACGAACAAATAAAAAAAGCAGTTTCAGATGAGTATGGAAGCGAGAATGAATACATACCTTCGCCTTCATCACAGCAGAATCAAGGAGATTACTCAACAACGCAAGAAGTCTCACAAAATGAGGATTATTACACACCACAAGAGTCAACTGGAGAATATTACTCCCCAGGAAATTACCAATATAGTGATTACAGCTATCCATCCGAAACAATTACTCCTTCTTCTTCAAACACGATAATCGAAATAGCAGAACAGGTTTTCTCTGACAAAATTCAAAAAATTCAGAAGCAGATTGAGGAAATAAATGAGTTCAAAGCAATTACAGAAACAAAGATTGAGAACATTTCTGAAAGGCTAAAAAAAGTAGAATCAATAATTGACAAATTACAAATTTCAATTTTGGAAAGAGTTGGTTCTTATGGGCAAAACCTTGACAGTATAAAAAGAGAAATGTCAATGATGCAGGACACTTTCAGCAAGTTTGCAAATAAAAATTCTACTCAAAAAAGCTACTCTCAAAGTTCTACAAATTATTCAAATCCGCAAGACCAGAAAGAAAGTTCAGATCAAAAAAGAGTTAATAGAAGATAAATTCAAATTATATACCTTGAGCTGTATCTTTAATGTGTTCTAAAATTGTCTTGTGTTTTTCTTTACCTCCAACTATGATTGCCGTAAGTAATATTATTATAACTACAATGGTAAAAACAAGAGACCAATTTAGATTCCACCAGAAAGGATTAGTCCATGGAATTGCATAAGTGTTTGAAACAATCACTACAAAAACAACTAATCCTGCTGCAAACAAAACTATTTTCCAAAGTCTGTCATCTTTTTCGAAATTGGAACCAAAACCTATGAGTATCAGAAGCACCAGCATAATTGCCATTCCTGCACCAACCATTGGAAAAATATTCGCGAAAAAAACCGTGACAAATCCAAACTGCAATGATATCAATCCAACAGAAATTGAAATGGTTGCATTAATTGATTTATTTTTAAAAATATGGACTTTGGATAAAATCCCAAACGTTATCGCAAAGATCAGCAGGAAAGGAAGTGCATAGGCAAAAAATCCCATTTGTTCAAGCTGAGACAAAAAATTTCCTATGTCTCCGCCAGTATAACCATAATACTGTAAAAATACTCCCGGATTCATTGGTAAAAATATGAAAATAACTTTAAATATGTTTTTATGTTGGAAAGCTACTTGAAAATTTTGTAATGTCTAATCTGCGCCAACTCCATATCTGTCGTAGCCCTTTCTCTACTACGACTTTCAGAGCTATTATATCCATGAAAAGCATTTTCATGATGTGAAGGAGAAAGAGTGATTATTCTATTATTTATAGAGGCCACATAACCCCCATATCTTTCATGTCTACCATCTCCCCTATTAAAAAATTTTCCATCCACAGATAACAAAACAAAATCCCCAATATGAATATTTTTAAGAATATCTTCTATTAACTTATCTTGTGTTTCACCATAGGCAACCATCAATTTACACAACAAAACCAATATTTAAACATTTATTCACTTAAAGATATATTTAGAACTTAATTCCCGCCTGAAGAACTTCTCAAAACAAGTGCTAAAGCTGTGGCGATTGCAACAACAAAGACAACATTTGTCCAAAATGCTTTGCTCCAGCTCTGATAGAAGAAAAAGTCAATGATTTCATTATCAGTCCCGGTCGCCCAGATTACGGCAATTATTGTAACAATTATGACTGCTCCTGCTGTAAGCGCTTTTATTTTGTTGTTAGAGATTTTTGCTTCTCCTCCTGTAACAAATCCCCACAAAAGCAACGCCACGAAAACAACAACAAGTGCAACTGTCAAGAACAATATCAAATTCTCAACAACTTCTTTAGGGTATGCGAAACCGACAAAAATCAAGCCTATCACAAAAGCAACCAGCGCATTAACTTGATGTTTGTTGTCTCCCAAAACTTTTGTTTTTTCAAGAATTGCATAAACCAGAAAAAAAACCAGTAAGAATGGGAAAGCGAATTTTGTTAATATCCAATGTTGTAAAATTGTTATATCTGCCATTTTATTATTTGTCAGTGTTAATTTTAGACATTTATAAGAACAAAAAAGTCTATTTAAATATTTTGATGTTCTCGTATCACTTAGGAATATTTTTATAGCCCTGTTGAAAAAGTCTCAACCACTTCGTTCGCTCGATATTGATTAAAATGTTAATATAAAACTTTGAAAATTTGTATATCACAACCAACTTTATCCCGCCAGAATATTTACACTAATATAAAAAAATCAAGCCAATTCTTCAACTTCGGGTTCAGGACTCGGCAATGCTGATTTGGTTATTATGAATATATCACTTATCGACCTCACAAACTGATGGGGAATTATGACTCCTCTTGCTCCTGATAATAAAGTTGCCATGGTTCCTGCAACTCTGATTCGCCAGCTGTCAACTTTATTTCCAGATATATTTGCCTCTTCGACTTCTCCAAAATAGTCGCCAGAATCTGTATAAACTTTTGCTCCCAAAACTTCACTTAATTTCATAACCCTCATACCTAAAATTATCATGTATTATTTAAATAGTTTTCCGTGATAAAAAGTATACAAAAATTTATAAGAATCTTATTCATAGAATAGACATGTTAAGCCGAAAAGAGATTGTATCTGTGTTGATTATAGCTTTGGTATTTTCCTTTTCAATAAGTCTAATCGAATCTATTGAAATTTTTCTTTACACATTACTATCTGTTTTAATAATTATTCTCATAAACATCTCTGCAAAAAAAATAATAAGTTATTACCTTGAATCTGAAATAGAAACAGGCATTTGGGAAATTAAGAGATACGGCTTTAAACCACAAAGATATTTTAAAAAATCTTTGCCTGTGGGGGCACTTTTGCCCATAATAACAACTGCGATTTCATTTGGATATTTTACTTGGCTCGCTTCTTTAGTGTTTGAAGTAAAGGCAAAAATCTACAGGACAGCAAAAAGGCATGATTTATACACTTTTTCGGAAATGACAGAATATCACGTCGGATTAATAGCAGCTTCAGGAATTTTAGCAAATCTCATACTAGCAGTTGCAGGATATTTAATCGGCTTTGAAGAATTCGCAAAACTTAACATTTACTACGCATTTTTTAACATTCTCCCAATTTCAGATTTAGACGGAAATAAAATTTTCTTCGGTAGTGTTATTATGTGGAGCTTCTTTGCATCGCTAATTTTGATTGGACTCGCATACGCTTTCTTAATAATATAAAAGTATGACAAAAAATTTAAACAAGCACTATATAACATTTTTGTGAAAAGCACTAAAGCGCGTGACAAAAAAGGGAAAAAATTTATCACAGCTCCTTTGAAATTCAATGTAGGGACCTTGAATTACGAGGTAGATTTTGAAAAATTAAAGAAGAAAAAACAAAAAAGTTAAAATGGGATATTTAAAAAATGTAGTCCCGAGAGATTACCAAAAAAACATAGCTGAAACTTGTCTGAAAAAAAATTGCCTTGTTGTAATCCCAACTGGTTTGGGAAAAACATTAATTGCATTGATGGTTGTGATAGAAAGGCTGAAAGCTTATCCTGGTGAAAAAGTTCTGTTTTTGGCTCCGACAAAACCTTTAGCAGAACAGCATTTTAATTATTTCAAAAAACACTTGCCTGAATTATTCGCGGATATGCAGCTTTTTACTGGTGGTGTTCCTGCAAAAAATAGGAGAAAAATATGGGAAACAGCAGAAATAATTTTCTCGACACCACAATGCGTTGCAAATGACTTAAAAAATAATTTGTATAATTTAAATGAAGTTTGTCTTTTGATTGAAGATGAAGCACATAGGTGTCTTAAAAATTATGATTACAATTATGTTGCACAGAAATACAAATCTCAAGGGCTACATCAAAGAATTGTTGGTTTGACTGCTTCTCCCGGAAGTGAAAAATCCAAAATACAGGAAATCTGCAAGAACCTTTCAATAGAAGAAGTTGAACTCCGCACTAGAGAAAGTGAAGATGTCTCAAAGTATTTGCAGGAACTTAAATTTGAAAAAGTTAATATTGATTTTCCAAAGGAATTTGAGGAAATAAGAACACATTTAAGGAAATTGCTGAACAAAAACATTGATGAATTAAAGTCAAGAAATTTGCTCTTCGGTCCGCCTACAAAAACAGCACTTATAAATCTTCAGAAAAGAATCTCTTTCTCAATTTCAAACGGAAGTAGAAACTTTAATTATATGTGGGGGGCAAGCATTTGCGCTCAGACACTGAAAATCCAGCATGCATTAGAGCTTTTGGAAACACAAACTCTCTTAGGCTTCAGAGATTATTTGAAAGACCTTTTAAAACAAGCTGAAAAAAAACAAAGTAAAGGAGTTATAAAACTCGTCTCAAATCCAGAGTTTAAAATGTCACTCCAAAAAGCAGAAATACTTCTAGCAAAGGGAAAGGAACATCCTAAAGTAGAAAAGACCATAGAAATAATAAAAAATGAAAATGGGAAAATAATAATATTTACACAATTCAGAGACACGGCGTCAATGATATCAAAAAAAATTAATGAAACCCTAAACCTTAAGTCAAAAATCTTCGTTGGGCAGGCAAAGAAAAAGTTCAGCGGTCTGAGCCAAAAAGAACAAAAAAAACTTCTTGATGAATTTTCAGAAGGAAAAATAAATGTACTTTGTGCAACATGTATTGGAGAAGAAGGAATTGATATCCCAGAGGTCAACACCGTTATTTTTTACGAGCCTGTAGCATCAGCGATAAGGACAATTCAACGTACAGGTAGAACAGCAAGGCTAATGGAGGGGAAATTGATAATACTAATAACTAAAAAAACACGAGATGAGAATTATTATTATGTCTCAAAAGCAAAAGAAAGACGCATGCACTCTGCAATAAGTTCAATAAAAGAAGAACTTAACAGTGATTTGTCTAAAAAACAGGAACAAAAGACATTGTGATTAAAATGAAGCAAATTTTTGATATATTTTCAAAACGACAAACAAGAATAAAGGAGAAACCAAAGTTGAAAATAAAGGCAGATTATAGAGAGAAAAACTCTCTAGTTATTTCAGAAGTTATATCTCTTGGAATTGAAGTTGATTTAATGGAATTAAAAGTTGCAGATTACATTGTCAACGATGTGGCAATAGAAAGGAAAACTGTTTTTGACTTTATTTCATCAATGAAAAATCGGCGTTTGGTAAAACAACTTGAAGAACTACAGCAATACAAAAACAGGCTTTTGATAATAGAAGGCATTGACGAACAAGATTTGTATTCTGATGATTTTTCCAAGGAAAAAATTGGCATGCATCCAAATTCAGTTAGAGGATTTTTGCTTTCAATTTTATTGAAGTACAATGTACCGATAATATTCACAAAAAACTATCAGGATACCGCAAGATTTATTTCTGTCCTTTCTAAACGCGAACCAAAGGAGGCTTCATTAAATGTTGCTAAAAAAACACTAGGTAAAAAAGAAAGAATGCAGTTTATTATTGAAAGTTTTCCAGGGATTGGACCAAAAACAGCTAAGAAATTGCTAAAAAAATTCAAAACAGTTAAAAACATAATCAACGCAACCCCTGAAAAACTTCAAGAAGTCATAGGTAAAAAAGCAAGTCCATTTAGAATAGTAAATGAAAAATATTAATTAAGCTTGAATTTTTCCAAGACTGTGTATGTTGGCTTGTCTTTACTCAAATCACTTTTCATTAAATAAAATTCACTAACTTCAAACTTTATTTTAGGAATTTTAATTTTTTTCAATTCTTCCAAAAATCTTTTTTTGTCCTTTACATCTTTAACCCTGGCAATTGTTATATGGCTCATGAATCTTTTTTCCATTTCAAATAAGCTCTTTAAAGAATTATCAACTTTTTTCTGGAGTTTTTCGCAATTTAACATACGCAACCAAATAATTATCTGCCTTTCATACTTTCTTGATTTCCGATTATCAAAAAAACCAATGGAATCTATCTCTGCATCAAATTTTTCAGAATTAATTTCTCTTAGTCTATCAATTATCCCATTAATTTTGTTTTCATCAACCTCTCTAAGAAACTTCAAAGTTAAATGTAAACTACCTGGTTCAGTCTTCTTTCCTGAAAACTTAGGCAATAAACTTTGTATTTTTCTGATTTCTTTTTCCACTTCTTCTGAAAAATTTATTGATACAAAACACCTCATTTAAATCAGCTCGCTTAATATTTTAGCACCAAGTTTAACAGTGAGGTTATCTCTTTTATTATCATCTTCAGAGTTTATTTCTACAATATCGGCTGCCTTGAGATTTTTTACTTTATTTAATCTCTGAATAAGATAAATAAATTCCCTGCTGCTTAATCCACCAGTTTCAGAATGAATCGTCGAAGGAGCGAATGCAGGATCAACAACACTTATGTCAATTGAAATATAAAGCTCTTTTCCACGAGAAAATTCCATAATAGTATCACAAATTCCTTTTATATCTTCAAAAAGAGTGCTCATCTGAATCAATTTAATCCCTTTGCTTTTTACTAATTCTTTTTCTTCATAAGATATACTTCTTGCACCAACGATTAATACATTTTCGGCTGGAAAACCTATATCAATAAGTTCCTTTAGCCAATTGTTATTATTTGGAACTTCGGAATTTTCAGCTAAATCAACACACGCATCAAAAATAATCAAACACGGCTTTTTATTTTCATTATCACAGTATTCAGAAAATGCTTTCAATATTGAGTAACTTACAGAATGATCTCCACCAAGAAAAACAGTTTTTGGTTTTGTTTCAAAAATTTTCATACAGTTTTTATGAATCAAATTATCAGAATGTTTAAGGTCTGAATTATCGAGGTGTATTTCTTCAAAATCTAAAGAATCAAAATTTATATTTTTTCCGAATTCGCTCAAAGAAAAATTTTTAAGTTCACCTATAATTGCATTTCCTGCTTCCTTGCAACCATTTGTTTTCCTCAACCCGTTTATTCCAGGAACTTTTACTATAAACATAAAAATCAAAAAATAAGGAAGTTTTTAAGATTAACTTCCTCAACCAGGAATTAGGACAAAAAAACTGTGTTTTTTTGCCGCTTTTTTTGACAACTCTATAACATCTTTTAATTTGACGCCATCTACATTTTTGCCAAAATCATAATAATCCTCTGCTTTACCATTTACTTCACTAGCAATAAGGCCAACCATCTGATTTGTTGAATCTTCCATAGAAATTTTGTGAGTTCCTTTCAATTGCTCCTTGATTTGATTCAATCCTCTTTCCGTAAAATTTTTTGCAACTTTTTCAAACTCTTCCAGTACAAGCTTCTTAACCTTTCCAACATTTTCTTTTGTAGTCCCAACATAAATCATACTATATGAAAAATCTTTGTTTATTTGGGAATATCCTTGAATTGCATAAGCAAGATTTCTCTTCTCCCTTATTTCCATAAAAAGTCTCGACGACATCCCTTGGGCCATCAGTGTATTTAACACCTCAGCAGCAAAACTTTTTTTATCAGAGTACAAAGGAGTATGATAAGAAAAAATAATATTTGTCTGAGAAATTCCTTTTCTTTTTTCTGTCTTAGAACTCTGTTTTTGTTTTATTTTGAATTTTTTTGGTTTTCCATCTGTTCTTCCAAAACTTTTTTCAGCGAATCTCACAACTCTTTCAAAATCAGCATTTCCAACAACACACAGGATCATGTTTTTTGGATGATAAAATTCTTTGAATCTTTGAATAATTTTTTTTCTGTTTATAGAATTCATGCTCTTCTCATTACCTATCAAAGGAATTCCGAAAGGTTTTTCATATATTAGACCCATATTTTGATCAATTGAATAAATCTGGGGGTTATCTTTCCTCATTTTTAATTCCTCAAAAATAACTTTTCTCTCTTTTTCCATCTCTTTTTCATCGAATAAGGAATTGCTCATCATATCTATAAGAACGTCCAGCCCAATGTCTAAATGAACACTCGGCATCTTACACCAAAAAGCTGTAACATTCTCGTCGGTAAAACCATTCATGACTCCTCCATTTTTCTCTATTTCCTCAGAAATTTGTTTTGGGGTTCTTTTTGAAGTGCCTTTGTAAAGCATATGTTCTATAAAATGGGAAATTCCTTTTTCATTTTCCGATTCATACATTCCGCCGCATTTAACAGCGATTGCAATACTAACAACAGGCAGTTCTCTCTTTTCAAATAGTATTGTCAAGCCATTTTTCAGGACTTTTTTTCTAAAGTTTTCTTTCATTTTGACTTATAAATTCATTTTTCAAAGACTGTATATCTCTCTCCCCCAAGCTCAAAATCATCAATAATTTTAAAGTTTTCCTTTATAAAATCAATAATCCACTTCCTATTTGCAAAGAATTTTTTCCTTTTTACCATACTTCTTGTAGCAAAACTCACAACTATTTCATCTACTAAACTAGATATTTCAATAATCAGCTTTTTTGAATAATTTCTATCCAAAATTTCCAAGGAATCCAAAACTTTAAACAAAAACACAATTTTTTTTCCTTTTTCTTTTTTTATCAAATTTTTTATTTTCTCAAACTGAAACAAACTCAAATGAATCGCTTTTGCATTAAGTTTTTGTTTTTTAAAATAATCATTCATTAAGTTAACAAGTTGCCCAATTCCTTCAATCCCAACATATCTTATTCCGGAAATAAATCCCAAAGAAAACCCATTGACGCCTGCACCCAAATCTATTATTGTAACCTGTTTTTGATTTTTCAGAAGCCTGCTATAAATTTCTTTGTAGTAAGGCAATCTTTCTCTAGTTGAAAGATGTTTTTTCAAAATCCACTCCGGATTTCTCTCTTTAGAAACAAGTAACTTCCTGCTTCCAAAAGCCCCATAAACCCTATGAAGCACTTCTCGCGTGTATTTGATTTGCCCTTTCTCAGATAAATCCTTGTTAAAACACAAAAAAAGGGCCATTTCAACATCTTCAATAGGAAGCTCTGAAAATTCTTTCTTTTCCATTATTTTTTTAAGAACTTCCTTTTTATTCATAAATTTTTTAAGCCATGTTGGTTTAAAAGCTATATGGCTTCAACAAATCAATCACCGCAATATCAAAAAGCAGAATCAAAATTTCTGAGTGCACAAAACGACGGGCAGAGACTAGAGGCATTAGAAGAAATGATAAAGGAATGTCCGAAACACAAATCGGCAGAAAAAATGCTTGCACAGCTAAAAACTCGATTTAAAAAGCTCAAAGAAAAAATTGAGAGATATAAAAAGGTTTCAAAAACATCAGGCAAAAAAGGAATTAAAAAAGAAGATATGCAGGCAGCAATAATCGGTTTTACAAATTCAGGCAAATCTTCACTAATTTCTTCATTAACAAACGCGAAGCCAAAAATTTCTTCAGGAGAAAATGTTTCGTTTACAACAAAAACTCCGGAAATAGGGATGATAAATTATGGACAAGGAATAAAAATACAGTTAATAGAAATTCCTGCTATTGAATCAGAATATTACGACAAAGGTTTAACAAATAGTGCAGATGTTATTTTAATTTTAGTAACAAAATTAGCACAAATTGAAGAAATAAGAAAACATTTGGAAAAGGTAAAAGGAAAGCAGCTAATCGTCTTCAATAAAACAGATTTATTAAGTAACGATGAGAAAAGAAAAATCACTGCAAATCTTCAAAGTAAAAAATACAACTTCACAATAATTTCCAATAAAAATTATGGGGGATTAGAAGAATTGAAAAATAAGATCTTCCAGAGTTTTGATAAAATAAGGGTTTATACAAAAGAGCCCGGAAAAAATAAATCAGAAAATCCAATCATTTTAGATGAAAATAGTACTGTAAAAGACATAGCAAAAAAAGTTTTTAAAAACATTGAAAAAATTAAAGAGTCGCGAATCACAGGACCTAGCAGTAAATTTTCAAATCAAATTGTGAGTTTAACACATGTTCTGAAGGATATGGATATTATAGAATTCAAATTAAAGTTAAATTTATAAATATAAGCAACTTCTTAATAAAATGACTGGGAAAAGAGGTGAAAAATGAAAAGAGGTTTGAATTATTTTTTAGGAGTTATTGGAACGTCGTTGGTTTTAACAACAAGTGTTCACGCGCAGAATAATCAAAATAACAACGTAACGCGTTTGGAGAACAGAATTGGGCAAGCCATTAGAAACGATTCAGGTGTTATAAAAACACAAGAATCATTTAGACAACTCGGCGACATAATCAATCAAAGATTCAGAAACCGCTACGGCTACGACAACAATGAAGCTGCAAAGAGTGCTGCTTCAGATATTTTAGGAGAGGTATATAACACACCATCAGAAGTAGTAAGAAGAGGAATTGAACTTATTGATAAAGGAAAAAACGTCCCGAGAGAAGGATATAATTTTAACTTTAGTTTCGGGAAGGATAAATAATCACTTCCAATTTTTTCTGATTGACTCTGTAATTTTCCACAAATATTCAATACATGCTTCTTTCAAATCTAAAGGATGAATTTTTCCTTGAAAATAAATTTTTTCTAAATCTTGATAATTTTTGAATTTGATATTTCCACCAAATTTTTCCTGTCTTTTTATTTCAACATCAAATCGCGGAAAAATTACTAGCTGGAAAATTTGCAGAATTGGGTTATCATTCGATGTTTTTTCAGGACAGTAAGCCGATTTTATTGCTTTTTTTATTTCATCAAGTGAATCTGTAACGCTTATTCCGCTTCCGGGAATGGATTTTGACATTTTCTGTCCAGGCCCTTTTAGTGAGGTTATTAAGGGTGTATGAATTGCAACAAAATCATACCCAATTACTTTTGACATATCTTTTCCAATCATGTGAACTTTTCTCTGCTCAATTCCCCCAAGAGCAACATCAACGTTAAGGTGTTTTATATCTGCAACCTGCATCAGAGGATACCACAACTGCGAAATCGTCGCGTTCTCAACATCGCGAGCAATTTCTTGCATGCTCCTCAAACCACGGTTTATCGACGAATTTTGTGAAAGCTTCATAACATCCAACTGATAATTTTTATCAAATTCAAAATCACTTCCCAAAACAATTTCTGCGTTTATCCCTATCGCTTTCATTGTTTTTTTCCAGTTGTTAACCTCTTTTTTAATTCCATCAAAATCTCCTTTTCTATTCAGCATTGTATGAACATCTGCTAGTAATATAACAATTTTGAATCCAGCTTTTTGTAAATCAAGAAGTTTTGTGATTGTAACAAAATGTCCCAAATGCATAGGTCCTGAAAGCTCATAGCCACAATAAACTCTAGGATTTTTCTTTTCTTTTATGAGTTCTTTCAATGAATCTAAAGTTATGATTTCCTCAGTGTTTCTTTTTATCAATTCAATTTTTTCGTCAATACTTAAAACTTTAGGCATTTTAAAAACAGGCAAAAAGAATTATTAAATGTTTTTATCCGAAACGATAATCCAAAAATACATTTCCTGTTATGAAACTTCCTGTTATTTCATCTGGAGATTCTTCACTCGTAATTTCTTCTGAACTGCCACCAGAACTATCACTTGAACCGGAATTATCTTCTTCAAAACTTCCTTCAATACCTGTTCCAAACGAAAAGCTTCCCTCTCCAGAATTATCAAATTCGTTAAACTCATCTTCAAAAGGGATAAATTCCCCTTCTTCAAACCCTTCAGGAGGAGAAAATTCCTCGCTGAATTCATCTTTAAAATCTTCTTGGAAATTCCCTTCAAATTTGCTATTAAATTCCTCTCTAAAATTATCAAAATTGCAAGTACATTCTCCGTTTGAAAAGTCCCACGCTCCCCCTTGGCTAAGACAGCTTTGAGCACACATCCTTTCCCTTTCTTTTGTTTCTTGGAATCTTGAATTAAAGTCATTTATTCCCTGAGTTGCTCCGTCATAACATGCTAATCTTTCTTCAGGATTACTTATGGTCTTGCAGTTTGCTCCTGATGCAAATCCTCTGTCACGGAAATTTCCATGTCCCCTATTGTCAAACCCTCCAAGTTCCATCATGAGCTCTTCACACTTTCTAGGATCATTTCTGTGTTCACCAGTCAAGCCTGCATCAATACATTCTTGCGGAGCATTCTGTTCAAACATAAATCTTCCACATTCTTTAGGATTTGTTAGTCCTGCTTCAACACACTCAAATGGCGCATTTTGCTCAAACATTATTTTTTCACAGATTTCTCTTGCTTCTCTCTCACTCTGCACATTTGAATCTAAAATTGCCTGCTTACATTCAGGAGGTGCATGCGTCTCAACCATTACTATCATGCAATCTCTTTGATTTGTAGCCCCTGCTTCCCTACACTCTCTTGGCATATGAAGATCCATTCTTGAGCCAGAGACATCATTTTCCAAATCATCCATAATATCTTGTAAGTAATCTGGCAACTCAGGCATCTCCAAATTGTCCATTTGTTCACATGCTTCATCATTGCCTTCAATTTCACATGCAGTAGCCAACGGTGCTGCTATAGAACATGCTTCGGCAAAGTCTGCGAACGGAATTTCTTCGCACGCACATTCCTGTCCAGCAGTCTCAAAACACTGTTGCATAATTTTCCCGAATTTCTTTGCTTCTTCTCTTTGCTCGTCGGTTAAATCCCGGTCTAATCTCTGCTGCCATGTAGGAGCATTATCATCTATTTTACATACACGCGAATATTCTAAAGGATCCAATTCAGAAAGTCCTTCACAGAGTTCTTTAATTTTTGATGCAATTTCTGCAGCAGTAATAATTCTACCCTCCCTTTCGATTATATCATCGAAAAACTCACCTCTGTATTCCTCAGGAATTTCACCTTCTATTTCTTTTAAAACATTATAAATTGCAGACGCACTCTCTCTGGCTCTTTCCCTTTCCTCTGGAGAAACTTCTCTTTCAAGTTCCTCTGCATGTTTTATATAATTTGCAAGCGCTATTTTTGCTTCTTCAATCTTGCCTTCTTGTATCATAGCACGAATTTCTGCAATCTTCTCTTCCCTTACATCAATCCTATCTCCAAACTGGTCTGTAAATTCATCAAAAAAATACAATGCAGAATCAGGTGTTATTCCTTCACTTGTTTCAAGTTCAACATCTTCTTCAAAATTAATTTCATTTTCAACACTGCTTGCGTCATCTTCATTAAAATCTTCTTCAAAATCTGAATCTTCTACATCAGCATCATCAAAACTTTCTACATCAGTTTCAATATCAGCACTAACATCACTTTCAGACACTGCATCAGAATCACTATCGTCATCCTCAACTTCAACGCCCCCTAGTCCAGAATCATTTTCTTGAGCAGAAACTATTATGAAACTTGAAGCAAAAATACTAAAAAACATAAAAAATAGATAAAAAAATAAAACATTTCCAACTCTTTTCATTTTATAATAAATAAAAACTTATTTATAAAAGTTTTGTAAAAGAAGATTTTGAAAATTAATACCTGTTTAAATCCCCCTTACTCACTGTGTTATTCAAAAATTTCCCACTCGTAAACTCGTTTGAAATTAGTGTAGATTGTTAACATAAACTTTTGTTTTATACATTAAAAATAATATTAATATCTGAACATGAATATATTAACTTGAAAATTTTATCATGTAATGGTAAGACAATGTGTGAATTAAACAAAGCAATTTTGTTAAATTTATCTTTAAAATCTTAAATTTTATCACTCACTAAAAAAATTGTTGAAAAAATCTCTTAAAAAATCTCCGAGAGACAATTGCTCTCCTTTTTTAATTTCAGCGACTACTCCTCCTGTTGTTCCACCGCTACTATCGCCTCCCCCACTATCGCTTGTTGTTGTGCTACTACTTGTACTGCCATCGCTTGTTGTTGTGCTTTCACTTCCACTATAAGTTTCTCCACCAGTATAAGTTCCACTTGAATCATAACCTCCATATTCACCACCGACGTAGTTTCCTGAAGAATCATAACCTCCTCCCCCAGTATAGTAACTTCCTCCAGAATAATATCCATAAGTTCCTGTTGCAGAATCATATCCTCCGCTATAACTTCCTCCGCTTACATAATTTCCTGAAGAGTCATAATATCCTCCGCTATAACTTCCTCCGCTTACATAATTTCCTGAAGAGTCATAATATCCTCCGCTATAACTTCCACTACTTACATAATTTCCTGAAGAGTCATAATATCCTCCGCTATAACTTCCATAAGGTTCTCCGGTAACAGGACATGCACCACCAGTACAACCTGTTGCTCCAACATAACTTCCCGTTGACGAATCATAATACCCTCCATAATATCCTGGATAGCTTCCTCCACTTACATAGTTTCCTGATGAATCATAGTAACCTCCATAACTACCTGGATAGCTTCCTCCTGTGTATCCATAACCACTTCCACTTCCTGTACTTCCTCCTGTATAAGAATAAGTTCCTGTCTCGGCGTTATAAGTATAACTTTCACCACCGACGTAATTTCCTGATGAATCATAACCTCCATATTCACCACCGACGTAATTTCCTGATGAATCATACCCCCCACCTCCGGTATAATCACCTCCGCTTACATAATTTCCACTTGAATCAAAATAACCTCCTGCGCTGGAATAGGAATAATAACCTCCTGCAAAATTATTATATCCTCCTGAATAAGCAGTAGTCCATCCTCCTGGAGGAGAGAAGTTAGGATCATTAGATGTCATTGCTACTTCTGCTTCTTCTTTTGTTGCTTGTCTCCACTCTCCTGTCGTAGAATCTTTTACATGCCCATAACTTCCACCATAATAACTATAATAATCTCTTCCTTGTGTTGTTGGTGCTCCGAAGTCTGTTCCAAATGCAGGGTCATAACCATATGCATCAGTTATTTTGTAAGATTCTTTATTCACAACACTTAATGGGTCTACTCCTGGAGGGAAATAATATGCTTCTCCATTTTCAATATAATTATAGTTCTTGTTAGCACCGTAGCCATAATATTCATTGTTATACCCTCCAGAATGAGGAGTATATTCATATCCATAACCATAATCTCCTGGTGCACGATAATCATATCCCATAACACCAACGACTGAGCTTGGGTGTCCTGGAGGAGGTGGAACAGCATTTCCGTTTTCATCTGTCCAGCCTTTTTCTGCAGTAACTGTATATGTTTTTCCTTCGACAACAACACTAGTCCCAATAGATGCCAAATTTCCTCCTGAATAATAACTTGAATAATATCCATAATTACTTCCATATCCTGGAGGGGTTCCGACTGTATAACCATAAGGACTCAGCCATCCATCTTCTGTCTTTGTATAAACACCACCGCCTTCTCTACCTGGAGCAGTGAAAGTTGTTCCAGTAGGAGTACTAACTCCTGAATAATCTGTGAAATCTCTTCTGTAATTTTCATAACCATAATATCCTTCTCCTTCTCCAGAACCTTCTATCTGCCATCTTCCATCTTTATTCTGAATCCATGTTGCCAAAATACCTCCGTCGGCATCAGCTACTTCATACTTTGATGGATTTGCAGGATCATAAGTTAAAAGTCCTTCTATAGGAACCCATCTATTAGCTCTTGTTGCAGGATCCCAAATATATTTACCTCCACTTACCGTGTTTTCTTTTATAATATTTCCTTCATTATCATAAACTTTTCCGTAATTCAAACCACTTCCAACAACTTCTGTTGATTGAGGATAATATGTGTAGCCCTCCTCTGAAACCCAATTTCCTAATTCATTCTGCTTCCAGCCTCTATCATCAAATATAACTTCTTCGACCACTTTTCCATATACATCAACATAACTACTACCTTCTTCGTCAGCAATAAACAATGGATCAACTAAAGAACTTATATAATAATTATTTGGAGCAGGAACAAATTCTTCAACAGTTCCGTCGGCAGTGGTTTTTTCCCAGGTTTCATCTGCATCATTGAAATTCCATTCTGTTCCATCATCCAAAATTATTTCTTCACTTTCTTTTCCGATAGGCATTTCAGGAATTGTAGGGATAGAAGTTTCTACAGTTCCATCTTCGTTGCTGAAAACATTTGTCTCAGGATTAAATTTCCAAAGATTAGGACCAACAGCATACTCATAAACTCCTTCCTCTTCATTATAAACCGCATTTTCCATGTGAGAAACATCTGGATTGAAATATTTTCCAGTTGCAATATCAATCATATTTCCAAATACAGGATTTCCGGTCCAACGCGTTGTTTGTCCTTGAGATGTTATATCTGCGCCAAAAGGAGAAAACGTTACAATAGATCCGCCGACAAATTGGGTGCTTGCTGCAGTGTTACCATAAACTATTTCTGTTTCTGTTCCATCTGGCTCTGTAATTTTGTAGCCAAACATTGTGTATTCATAAGTGTATGTTCCATCAGATGTTTCTACATTATTTGTGAAAACTTCATCCCCATGCTGAATTCTCATAGGATCATAATCCCCAGGATGAGAGTTTGTATATCTCTCTCCAGTTAATGGGTCTGTCCAACTATAACCATTATTACCAAATCTAAAAGTTATTTCATTTGCATCATCTCTAATATTCATGCTTTTTGGAAATCCGCCACTGTACTCATAGACAAGACCCCCTTCTTCGTTTTCAGAAATATCAACATAACCAACAGGAAAATATTTTCCGCCGCTTATATAATAATAAGATTCAGAAATCACTTCTTCCATCTTTGCTTTTGCTTCCTCTTCACTCATTCCATCTTGGATTAAACTTTCATATCGAGCATCATAAAACTCGCTATCGATTTTTTCTTGAAGATTGACGATTTCTTCTGCTTGAGAATATTGTGCTTCCAACTCTGCAACAAGACCTGGATTTTCTTCTTCTAAATCATCTAGTTTTCCTTCTTCTTTAAGTGTAGTGTAATCATTAAACAACTCCAAACTTTCTTCCTCAATTTCCCTGTTTATTTCTTCAATGTTTGCTACATCCTCATCGAATTCCTGCAATCCTGCAGTTCCATCATCAACATAATTCCCAATAGCGTCAATCAAATAAGAGCATTCATGATAGTAAGTATACGCATCTTCGTAATCTCCATTAACCATTGCATTTTCTGCAAACTGCAGATTCAATCTTGCTGTTTCATAATAGTCTGTAACATCCCTGAATTCCAAATCAGGACTATTAGAAATTTCATCATAATATGCATCAAGCACATATTTATCATAAGCAATATCTGAAAATGGAACTTGGTAATATGTCTCAAGTCCTGTCTTTTCATTATTGCTTGCAATGCCCATTTCTATTTCTAGTTTTGTTACTTCACCTTGAGAATTTTCATATATATAATCAATTATCTCATCTTGTTTTTTTTCAAATGCAATTATTGGAGAGACTTCACCTTCGGAAATTTCTCTTAAAATTCTATCTGCATCTTCTTGTGAAATTTCACCAGATTCAACTTTTGCTAGGAGCATATTTTTTCCTTCAGAAACCATATCTATTGTCTGAACCCAAAGTCCTTTTGTGTGATAGAAATCATAATATGCGCCTCTTCCGTTTTGTAAATCTTCATAGCTATAACTTTCTGGCCCAGGACCAAATTCTTCTATGTATCTTCCCCCTTCACCAAGTCCTTGTCTGATATCTTCAGCGGCATTCCTGGCTGCAGCATAATCTCCTGCTTCAATAGCATCCTCAAAAGCCACAATCCTCTTAGCAGTTACTTCTGCTACAAGTTCTGCTTTTGTATTCTCGTCGGCAAGTATAATCTTTATTCTATCTGTAAAAAAATCAAGAAATCCTGGAGGCTCAACATTCAATTCAATTTCTTCAGCAAGAGAGCAACTATCTGTAAAAAAATCATAAACTTCACCATCTGCGCAAGATCCTTCTTCAAGTTCGACTTCTTCGTAACCTAGAACAATACATTCCCCATTTTCAGCACCACAAATTGGCTCTCCATTCGTCGGTGGGGAACAAAATGATACTGCAGCAACATCAGATGATATACAGCTATTCCCACAAGACACACACACTAATTCTTCGTCAATAGAGTCACTTATAACAGAATCAACTGCATCTTCTTGAGAAAGGACAATTGAAACAGAAAAAACAAGCATAACCAAGGTTAAAAAAAACAACTGTGAAACTAAAAAAAATTTACTGTGCTCAAAATACATTCCCTTCGCCTCTTTTAATTTAATACTTAAACAAAATGAGTTTATAAAAATTTCTGATTTCTATCCTATGCTTAAAATCTCTGAACTAAATTAAATGTATATCATAAATGCACATCATATCATAAAATTAATTTTAAAACTGAAATTTTCGAAATTAATTTTTGTTTATTGTAATTGTTGTGGAACATGTAGAAGTTTGTCCACCACTACCTTCAACCTTTAACGTCGGTGAAATTGTTCTTGCAATGCGCGCTATTCCTTCCTTTGATCCGCTTAACTCTAAATCTTCAAAGGCATAAAGCTTGAGAACAGTTGTAGCACTATTTCTTACCCAACTTATGTCTACTGCATTTTGGCTAGTCCAAGTAAGAATAACTTTTTCACCAACAATATATGTTTGTTTATCTGTTGTGATAATGCATGAGGGTAACCCTGTCTGTGTGGATGGTGGAGGCTCCGGGGTTGGTGCAGGTTCTGTTGGTGTTTCATTTTGTGGGGGTTGTGGTATAGGTTCAGTAGGAGATGTTTCATTAGCGACAAGGGGATAAACATAAACATGCTGACCTGGAAGTGTGTTCTGGGCTCCTTCACTAAAAAGAAAATATCCAAATACCAATGCAGATTTGCCGTCGGGAAGTTTTATGAAAGAACCCGAAGGATTTCCAAGAGAATAAGCTCCTCCTGAAATATTTGGGGAAAGTGGAGTTATTTGATTTGTATTTTTGTCAAGCAAAAAAATTCTCCAAGAATCCCAACCGGAAGATATGGATGGACGTGCTTCAAATAGTTCATAAACATTTGAATCAATTTTAAACCATTCTCTATCTCCAACATGATTATATCCAAGATTTGCCATCGCAGTGTTTAATTGCGCATCAGGACTTCCGGACCAACTATTAAAATTTGTCAAAGTACCAAATCCTTGTTGATCCTTTATACTTCCTTCAAAATAATGATATGAAATTTCAATCACTGAATTAGAGATATTTCCATTATAACCTATGCGAGCAAATTGGGGTGTTCCATCGGCAGATGCATCAGCTGTGAAGGGTAAGTTAATACTTTTCGTAGGTGATTTTGGATTTGATAAAAATCCTGAAAGAGTTTGGTAATATCTTACTTCAATGTAAGGGCGATTTCCCGACGGATTACGCTCATGTGCATAAATTACGCTGTTATCCGGCATTATTACTGTATCCGGCATACCCGCTGCTGTTTCTATTTGAGAAAGTGTTGTCCAAGTTTTAAGGTCAGGAGAATGCGCAAGATTGACTTCAAATAATCCATTACCAATATAATTATGGAAAAGACCTATGTAAGGATATTCTGTATTAGTTGTCTGAATTATTTTTAAAACATCCGCACTTACACCAGAACTAAGAACCTGAGATGCAGTGTGATAAGGAGTATTAGGACCATTCTCACTTAAAATTGAAATAAATTCATCTTTAGAAAGAGAAACTGGAGAGATTCGTGCTGCAGGATATACTAAACTTGGGGAAGTCGGAATGGGTATAGGCTCAGTTGGAGGCGGTGATTCCCTAGTTATTTTTCTGAACGCATCTCTTATTGAACTGAAAATACCATCAAAAAGCCCCATATGTTTTAGTTCAACACTTATAACATCATTAATTGATTGACCAGAAATATCTTTCGAATAAACTAATGAGACAGAAAAAATTGACATAACAAAAATTAAAAAAATGAATGTAAAACTAAGAAAAAAATTTTTATTGTAAGAAATTATTTTATTCATGAATCCCTCTTTTAAACCCTTCAAATAAACAAAATGAGTTTATAAAAATTTCTGATTTTGACAACATAGTTCAAAAGGAGTATATTCTACAACACAAGAATAGTTTTAAAATTCAAAATTAAGATTAATTATGCTCATTGAAATACTTGTTATATTATTTGCCGGGGTTATCGCTGGAACTTTCACAGGCTTAATCCCCGGGATTCATGTTAATCTTATTGGTGCGATTTTAATTTCCTTGACAGCAACAAGTACCCTTTATCAGATAAATCCGATTTACATTGCTGTTTTTATTGTCTCAATGGCAATTACGCACACGTTTGTTGATTTTATTCCTTCTGTGTTTTTAGGTTGCCCAGATACAGATACAGAATTAAGTATTTTACCAGGACATGAATTGTTAATTAAAGGAAAAGGCTACGAAGCAGTAATGCTCACAAATTACGGGAGTTTAGCAGCTGTTTTTATTCTCGCGTTGATTTCATATCCTTCAATAATTTTAATTTCAAAAACATTTGATATCATAAAAGAAATAATACCTTTTCTTTTAGTTGCTGTTTCTTTTGCTTTAGTGTTCTCTGAAAAATACAAATTTAAAGCATTATTTGTTTTTTTGATTTCTGGCTTTCTGGGTTTTAGTGTTTTGAATACTTTTGAAAATTCAGATAAATTTTTACTACCTCTTCTAACAGGACTTTTTGGAAGCTCGATGCTTTTAATCAGCATAAGAAATAAAACCAAGATTCCTAAACAAAAGATTACTAAACCTAAAACAAAAATATTAAAACCTTTGCTTGGTGCAGTAATCGCGTCGCCGATTTGCAGTTTCTTACCGGGATTAGGTTCAGGACAAGCAGCAATTATTGGAAACAGCATTTCACAAACAGACATTAAAGGATTTTTAGTTTTGCTCGGAGCAACAAACACTTTAGTTATGGGATTTTCATTCATAACTCTTTACATAATCTCTCGTACTCGTACAGGCGCTGCCGTTGCTGTTCAGGAAATTTTAGGAAGCATCACGGAAAACATACTTATTTTGATAATTGTAGCGATTATAATTAGTGGTATAATCTCTTTCTTTATTGTCAAATATATCACAATTTTTTTCTCTCAAAAAATGGAAAAAGTAAACTATACAAAAATCTCAATAGTAACACTAATTTTACTTGTGATTATTGTTTTTCTTGTCTCAGGATTTTTTGGCTTAGCAGTTTTGATAATTTCAACGCTTACAGGAATTTACTCAATATCCCTAAAAGTCAGAAGAACAAACATGATGGGATGTTTGATAGTCCCTGTTATTTTATTTTACTTATTTGCTTAATAAACCATTACCTAAATCTACTTCCCATTTTAATTCTTTAACCCTGTTACGTATTTTATTATAAAAATACCCCCTCTCTTGCTGTGACATATTATTATTTGAATTAATTTCTTCCAACATCCCCTCAAGATGCCCTACATCACCATTATTATTAATTTCATTAAGTAGAACCATATTTGTATTTATTCCACCATATAAATTAAGTTCAAGTTGCCTGTACATATTATTCTTTTAACACCCTTTTATAGATTTTCAGAGAAAAAATAAAATTTCATTTTTAAAAGTTTGTTAGAACTTAAAAGTTTAAAACTTTTATTAAATCTAGGTTCTGTTTTAAGTAAGGAGAATTACTATATTTCTCAACTAACTCAATAGCAGGCTCAAGATATTTTTTAATCCCACCTTCATTCACAGTAAAAATTATTTTGCCGTTGCAAGCAGGGCAAACTCCTGTTAAAGGAATCCTCCTTATTGATTCGTTGCAAACAACACACCTAAAACTCTGCGTCGAGAATTTCCTCAAATTTCCCCTTATGTCTTTTATGAAATGTTTATCAACTACTAATCTAGCTGTATCAGCGGTATCTGCCGCACGTATTTTTTCCACAAGATTCATCTGATGTTGAAGTTTATCAGACATTGTTACAAGTGATTTGTATGAGGAACATAAAACCCCTTCGTTTATATTTAAAGTGTTATGAGTAAAACCAATATTTGTGAAAGGGTCTTTATCTTCCTTCAATGCTTTTCTAACATTGTATATTTTTACTTCTGAAGAATGCTTTCTCTGTTCTGCGAGTCTGTAAAGTTCCAAAGGATAAGATCCATGCTCATTTGTAAACTCGAAATCAAGTATCTGGTCATCAACTTCTCCTGCGCTGATTTTTGCATTCAAGACTAATGGAGCATCTTGTGTTCCTCCTCGATGTTTTGGAAGAAATTCAAGAGAGAAATTTAATAAAACATCTGTTAATAACATCACTGCTGCTTCATCTCCGTCGCAATCACGCCTCATTG
>JAGVWT010000012.1 GCA_018304175.1 Candidatus Pacearchaeota archaeon | reverse complement strand
TCTTGCTTTTTTCCCTTTGTTTTTCAAAGCCCTCACAACCAAATCAGTTGTGATAGCATCCCTGAAATTTCCTATATGCAACGTTCCTGAGACACCAATTCCTGAAGCGCAAGTGTAAATCTTTTTTCCTTTTCTGCCTTTTATTATTTCCTCAGCAATTTTATCAGCCCAGAAAAATTTCTCCTTTTCTGATTTATTTTTTTCCATTTTCATTTTTATTATTTGTCTATTCTGTCAAGTATTACCCTACTATTAAATCCCCCTTTACTTTCTTTTTTATTTAACCTGATTTTTTCAAGTTTTTTCCTATCAATTTTCTTAAAATCACAAATTTCATAAATTACTTCCAAAATATCAGCAAGCTCCTCTTCTTCATCACTTATAAAAAATTCATCAACCTCTTCTTTAAGTTTTTCTTTAAGTTTTTTGTAATATTCTTTTTTATCTGCCTTGTGAGTTACGGCTTTTTTCCCGTCATTATTAATTATTTTAGGTATTTTATCTCTGACTAATTTGTTGTATTTCATCTTTATTAATTCATTTTCCATCAAGTTCCATGTTAAGAAGAGCGTCAGCCATCTGCTGGAATTTGTCGTTCCTTCTAACATGAACATATTTAATTTTATTAAAATTATCCTGAAGTTTCTGAACTTTTAAGAATAATTTCATAAGCCTTTGATTTTTTATTCTATATTCCCCCATAAGTTGTCTGACAATTAATTCAGAGTCTAAAACACAAGTAAGCTCGTCTTTTGTGTAAGTTGTTGCGATTTGTAATGCCCTTACCAAAGCGATATATTCTGCTTCGTTGTTCGTCGCCTTTCCGATTAATTCACTATGTAACTCAAGAATGCTTTCTTCATTTCTTATAAGAACACCTATTGCGGCTTTTCCTGGATTTCCTCTGCTTCCACCGTCAGAATTTGTGTATATCATAAACCTCTTTTAATATTTAAATATGCAAAACCTTGAAGTCCTTAAAGCCCTGGAAAGTTTCTGGTTTTATTTGCATATTTTTTATTTGGGAATATTTAGGTCCTTTTTTGCAGATTTCAATCATCTTATCAACATTGTTAGTGTCACCTTCGATAAATACTTCAACTCTTCCGTCTTCTAAATTTCTCGTGAATCCTTTCACATTTTGCTTCTCCGCATTCTCTTTTATGAAACTCCTAAAAAGAATTCCCTGAACATTGCCTTCAATGTATAACCTCACAGATTTTTTCATATTAAATATAGAAGAAATGGCTTTTTATTTTTTATTAATCACAATCCAAAAGTCTTCTCAAATTCTCTCATCTGAATGTATTTAACAAGGAAATTCATCCCTTTTTTCGTTATCCTAACAGAATAATTCTCGCTTGACAAATCTCCTTCAATAAGCCCGTTTTTAAACAATTCATCAAGATACGATTTCATTTGTTTGTGTGAGAGGTTTGCCTTATACATCAAGTGCGTTTTTTTTGTGTTCCTTCCTCTATCTTGAACTATTCTAAGAATGTCGTTCATAATCTCCATCTTACTTCTCTTTCGTTCCATTTTTCAAAATTCTAATAACGAGGACTAACAATATTACATAACCTACAAGTTGTATATTCTGGGAAATGACATAAATTGGTCCTAATTTAGAAAACATAAATGTAAAATTGGCGACGGCCAAGATAATAAATGATGTTAAAAGCATCCTTGTTGTTACAAGCTTTTCTTTTTTGTAAACCTTCGAGTATTCAAAAATTATCATTAAAAGTATTACAAATGCTGTCAAATAATACAAATAATAAAAACTGTGGCTTAATAATGAAACTACTAATATCAAGAAAATTGTGAGGAAAAATTCAGATGATATTTTGTTCTTCGCAGGAGGTATTTTGTAAATCGCATACAAACCTAAAAGTGTTAGAAGCCTATGAAAGAAAAAACCAATGTAGTAGAATATGTCGACCGTGCTGACGATTTGTGAGGTTATTATAGCCTGTCCGATTTCGCTGGTTATTCCTGTATCATAATAAAGCACGAGTTTTGTAAATATTGATGCAAGGTCACCAAGAGCTATCACAAGAAACCCAATTCCAAGATAGAGGACACTTCTTTTTTTACTTAAATTGTAAGCTTTTAACGCGAAAAGAAAAAACAAAAAAAGTATCAAAAAGCTGAAGGCCTCAATCAGTACGTCATTATTAATAAACCAGTCCGGTGTGAAGACAATCTTCATCTCGAGGGAAATTATTTTTGATTTAAAAAGCTTGTGAATTCCTATTCTGTATCGCTTTTCTGGGTGACATTTTCATAATTCATTTATAAAGCAAAATATTAGGTTTTTCAAGATACGTCGTCCAATTTTAACCACCTTAGCCCTCTGAAAAGAGGGCTCATACTTACAGTTTCACACTAACAATTAAAAAAGATGTTACGAAATAAATATTTTTCAGAAATTGGAAATATTCCTGAAAGTTTAAAAGAAGAATTTGAAACCTTATGCGAACTAGGAGTTGATACAGATGAAGCTAAATTTGTAGTTTATAAAAAAACAAGTCGTTAAATATTTCTCACATCAAGTTCATTGTTCACAATTGCTACAACTTGAGAGGCAAAATACATCTTATTGCCGATGGAAACAGACTCTGAAATTGATTTTAATCTTCTCAATTCTTTTTTAGGCAAGCCTTCGTGGTCTCCCAAAACAAAAACACTTTCATTTGGAATTTTGATTTTTCTTATACTCTCCCCATTTTTATCTAGGATAAAAATCTTCTTTCCTTCATTTTGTAATTCTTCTATTACTTTCAGAAAACTTTTTTTCTCAATAAAGCATCCTGGGAAAACTTCTGTTTTTTTGCCTTCTTTGTATTTGTAAAGAATTTTTTTTATCAAATTTCCAACGTCTTTTTTGCTTATATCTAGCTTGTCGGTAACTTGAATTTCAATATGTCTTGGAGGATTTGGCTGCCCATAAAATAAGAGATGTATCTTCACATCTTTCCTGAAGCCATGCGAAAGGAAAAACGCTGAAATTAATGTGTGAATGGCAATGTCCATTCTTCCTGCCCTCATCAAATCATTTGTATCAAAATTTCCAGATGTCTGCGCCGATTTTGAAAAATAAACAAAGTGCCTCATTTGAAGTTTAGTATAATTAATCTTTTAAAGTTTGTTTTTATGGTATTGATATGATTACTGATGAAGATTTAGAAGTATATCATTCTTATCTTAAAAGGCACCCGAATAAAAAGAAAGTGCTATTTCCTCCAAGCAAGAGAATGTTCAGAGAATATAAGCTAAAAACAGGAGATATGTCTCTAGCAAGATACTGGACAGAAGTTATCGCAGATTGTATAGGTCTAGGGGGAATTGTAAGGTATTTAAGTTTGCAGGATTATGATGATGAAATAGAAGGTTCAACTTATAGAGCAATTTTTATGACAGATTACGGAAGATAATTAATTATTTACATCTTGCAAAACAAAGTCAGCTTTTGCAAAAATCTCATTTTCATTAACTACTTTGTAAACTCCTATAAATATCTCGTCGCTGAATACACAGATAATTTCATCTTTTTGCATCCTTATTTCATTTTTCAAATCTTTGTAATAAATTGGCTTTCCTGTAAGTGTTTGCTTGACTGAATTGCTTTTAATTTCAACTGCTTCGTGCAATTCACTTATGATTTCTCCTGGAATTAAGATTTTTCTTAAAAATTCTTCATTCCCATTCTTGAATTCTTCTACAGCTTTCTCTAAGTCATATAAATTTACGCTCGGGTAATTTTTATCTTCTTCACTGAAAATCCCGGCACGAACCCTGCGCAATTCTAGCATGTGCATTCCAATTTTCATATATTCTCCTAAATCATGAACTAACTTTCTTATGTAAGTACCACCTTGAACTTCTGTTTTGAACAGGATTTCATTCTTGTTTTTTTCCAAAAGCTCAAATAATTTAATCTCTCTTTGTCTTTCCTGTCTTTTAACGCGAGATTTTTTCGGCGGCTTTTGAATTATTTTGCCGAGAAATTTTTCTTTGATTGCTTTTTCAATTTCCTTAATTGAAACATCTTCATGAACTTTCATAATTCCAAAGTATTCTTTATTTTCTCCTAGAAAATATCCTGTTAGTTTGCAAGCCCTATTTAATGCAATAGGCAAAACTCCTGTAACCTTTGGGTCGAGAGTTCCGAAATGGCTCGTCTTCCTGATGCCTAAATCTTTCAGTGTTTTTCTAACAAAATCAGAAACATTAAAGCTTGTTGGTCCTGAAGGTTTGTCTATATTTATTATTGAAAATTCTAGCAATTTCTGAATTGTTTTATTTTTTTTGATTTCCTCTATTTCTATTTTCATTTTTTGCTTACGAACTTGTTATTTTTTATGTAAAACCTTAATTTTTTAGGCAAATCCTTTCTTAAGCCAATTCTATTTGTGCTAAATATTTCAAATTTATCTTCTTTTTCATTGTTTCTGATCCATAAATCTCTTTGATTAAAAATGCTTTTCTTATGAAAATTTTTGTTTATCTGAATTGCTTTTGTTAATAATCCGGGACCAGAACAATTTGAGTTAAAATTTAGCGGTTCTAAAGCTCTTAATAAAACAGCCTCTGCTTTCCCTTCTTTATTAGTAACAAAATTTACAAGCCAGTTGTTATGAACACCATAAACCAAAATTGTGCCGGCAGACATTAACATAGTCTTTCTCAAATCACCCGTTTGTCTTGCCCTTGATCCCGGGTCATTTTCATCAAAATATGCTTCTGTTTCAACTATCTTAGACATTAAAATCTTGCGTCCTAGTTTTCTAACTAAAATCTTACCCAACAATTCTTTTGCAACGTGCCTTGCATCCCTCAAGAAAAAGTCTTTACTTAATTTATTCAAACTCATAATCTATAAACATTTAAACTATTTAAAATTCTTTTCAGCATGAAATTTAGATTTGATTTTATTGGATTAATAGTTCTTATCATTACCCTCGGTGTTGCGGCATATTTGATGTATCAAGAAGGGCTTTTTTCAGATCCAGAAGCAATTGTAAATTTTATGGGTGGTTTCGAGGGGAGTTCTATATTCCTATATTTTATTTTAGTCCTCGTTGAGGTCATTGTTGCTCCGATTCCAGGAGGTATTATCTATGCAATAGGGGGTGCGCTTTTCGGCACTTTTAAAGGTTGGGTTGTTGGTATGATTGGAAATGTTTTAGGTGCGGCAATTGCATTTTACATAGGGAAAAAGATAGTGATGGGTGAAGATTCTAAAAAACTAAGAGATAAGCTTGCTGTAATGTTGGAAAAATACGGTGCATATGCAATTTTTCTTTTAAGGGTAAACCCTTTTACTTCTACAGACTTTATAAGTTACTTAGCAGGGTTTTTTAGGATGCACTTCTCTAAATTTATAGTTGCAACAACTCTCGGTCTTGCTCCTTTTATCTATATACAATCTTATCTCGGAGGGGAGATTCTGAAACAAAACACTTTGGTTTATTCAATATTTGTCTTCGCTTCAATAATTTATTTAATTATATTCTTTTATCTTATAATACATTTTGGTTTATTAAGATGGATAAAAAAAAGGCACTTAAGCAACTGAGAATTTTAGAAAAAAAAAGCTCTGACATGCGCTTAGCTGCAGAGTCCTGGAACAACGATTTTGAGATATTAATTTCTACTATATTATCTGCACGAACAAGAGATGAAGTTACTATCCCAACTGCGGAAAAGTTGTTCAAAATTTATCCTAACTCAAAAAGTCTTGCTAAAGCAAAATTATCTTCTGTAAAAAAGATAATAAAACCAATTAATTTTTACAACAACAAATCAAAAAACATAATTGCCTGTGCTAAGGCCCTTAACGAGAATTACAGCGGAAAAATCCCAATGAATATTGATGAATTAATAAAATTACCAGGAGTCGGCCGAAAGACAGCGAATGTTTTTCTTTCAGAACTGAATCATGATGCTCTTGGCGTAGATACACATGTTTCATATATCTCTCAGAAATTAGGGTGGACTAAAAACAAAAATCCATATAAAATAGAAGAAGAT
>JAGVWT010000006.1 GCA_018304175.1 Candidatus Pacearchaeota archaeon | reverse complement strand
ACATCACGATAGATTTCTGGAAAGTTTTCCCTTGTGTATTTCAAGAACTCAACAAATTCTAGAGGTATTAACATTCTTTTTCCTTGTTCTTGAAGTGCTTTATGAGAATCAAACCAATTCTTGCCATGAAGAGTTTTTTCTTTCGCAACATAAATTCCTGATGGAAGTTTGATAAAGTCTTTTTCTAAATTGAGGGAAGTTTCATTTTGTTCGTTTCTTTGAGTTGGTTCCGCTCTTTCAAGTTCGTAAGCCACTCTAAGATTGTCAAGTCCTTTCAGAACTTCATCACTTACCTTAATTATTGGTGCCATGAATTTCACAGAATTTTGGGGTTTATAAATATTGTGGTTTTGTCACCACTATGAAATTATAGTGAAATGCGCCGGCCGGGATTCGAACCCGGGCCATCTGCTTGGAAGGCAGAAATACTACCATTATACTACCAGCGCATATGTCTAAACATCAAATTTTGTTTAATAAAGTTTTCTAAAATTTATTTTTAATAATTTAGTTTCAGTAATTAAAATGCCCTCGACAGGATTTGAACCATGAGGGGCAACTACGTTTCCCCTTACACTAACCCCTTCCTAATTCGTTTAAACCGATTTATTAGTTCAAATCTGAAATGCCCTCGACAGGATTTGAACCTGCGACCCTCAGGTTAGGAACCTGATGCTCTATCCAGCTGAGCTACGAGGGCACATTAATCTTTATTTGGCATAGAAAAAATCAGGGATTTTTTCAGCGCGTGTTTCTTCGAAACATGCGGGAGAAAGGATTTGAACCTTCGCAGGCACTAAGCCACTGGAGCCTTAATCCAGCCCATTTGACCACTCTGGCACTCCCGCAGATTTTAAACTTATTAGAATAAGAGTATATAAATATTAAAACCTTTAGAATTATTCCTTAGAAATTTTTTTTGAAACACCAGTTAACTCTTTTTTCAATTCAGAAATTGATTTTGTGAAAATATCTTTAGCATTAATCTGGCCAAATGATTCGACAGTTATTACAAGGTCTTTTTTCACATCAATCTCTGCGCTCTTTCCAGCTTTTTTAGAGATTGACTCACAGACATCTGCTATTTCCCTTTTTTTATTATCTAAAATAATTATCTTATCTCCTTTTTCTTTTACTTCGTTTTCTTTTACAAAACTTTTTATCTTGTCTTGAAGGTCTTTATTGATGGTTATTTCAACAACATTCCTATAAAACATTATCCCAGGAGAAAATTTTGCATGTTCGACTCCGACTCCTGATTTAGATTCCATAACTATCTCTAATTCCTGGTCTTTGTTCAAAAAAGTGATGGGAATATCTTTATGAACAACTTCTACACCTTTTATTTCTCCTGAATGAACTATACCCTCTTTTTTGACATTTAATTTTGCTTTTTGATTTTCACTTTTTCCTGGTTTTAATGGAATAAGGCCAATTCTATGAGCAACTGTTTCATCATATGTTGGAGAATCATTTTTTAAGATTTCAACTTCATCAATAGCCATTATTGGTATATGGTTAACATACCTTCTTATTGAATTAGCTAAACTATCTTCTATTTCAGCAACAAAAGTAATTTGGTTTTCGTTTTTTTCTATGAGTTTCATGGTAATTTTTGTGTGAATTTATACTCTTCTTCCACGCCTTCCACCCTTAACTTTTGGCCCTCCACGCGGGAATCTTGTTGTGTCTAAAATGTTTAGTATTTTAAATCCTTCCCTTGAAAGACTTTTTATTATTGAATTTGCTCCGGGGCCAGGGGCAGGGTTTCTTGTCTTAGCCCTTATCTTAATGTAAAGGTTTTTTACTCCAGTATCTTTTATCTCTTCCGCCAATCTTTTTGCAATAAACATTGCTATCGTAGGATTTGCTTTCAACCTATCATGTTTAGTTACCATTCCACCGCTAATTTTTGATAGAGTTTTTCCTGAAAGATCTGTTGTATGAACTAAAGTGTTGTTAAATGAAGTATAAATATTTACTATAGCTTCAAATTCTTTTTTTGGAGATTTTGTAATTTTTTGTTCTGCTTCGGTCATTTTACTGTTTTGTGTTTTCTATTTTTTGTTTATTTTTAAGCGAGACTTTATTTTCCATTTCAACAGGAACTATGTATGATGGGCTGTCAATAACACTTCCATTAACTAAGACTTTTTTGTGAGTTATTAATTGCCTCGCGCTTTTCATTGTTGGAACTATTTTTTTCTGGACAATAATTGTCTGCAATCTTCTTTTCAAATATGCTATCTTGTCCAGAGACAAAACATCTGCAACTGAATTAACATTGAATCCAACTTTTCTTAATCTTACAAATAAATCTTGCTGTTGTTTTGCGTCTTTTGAGATAAGACTTTTCGCCCTTTCTCTTATCTCCTTAATTCTTGATTCAGCTCTCCAAATTTCCTGCTTATTTTTTAGTCCAAATTCTTTTTTTATTTGCTCTTCTTCAAGTATTCTTGCTTTGTTGAAGGGCCTTTTCGGCCTCGAATATTTTTTATGTTTTCTCTTCATTTTACTGTCTTAATTTTCTTTTTAATTCCAACACTCTTAACTTTATTCCTCCTAAAATTTCCTCTTGTTCTTTGTCCTCTTACCGGCAAACCCGCTATATGCCTGATTCCTTTGTAGCTTTTTATTTTTTTCATTCTTTTTATGTCAAAATCTTTTCTAAGCTCTAAACCTGATGTAACTAAATGTCTGTTCTCGCCTGTTTCAAGATCTCTTCTCCTGTTTAAAAGATAAGCTGGAATATTTTGCCCACTAGCGTGCTCAGAAATTTTTTTGATTTCTTCTTGGCTTAGACTACTTATTTTTCTTTTTCTGTCTAATTTTAATATGTTACAAATTGCATTGGAAAGACTCCAAGATATTCCTTTTATTTTAGTCAGTCCAGGATAAATTTTCATTTTTCCCTCTATGTCTGTGGAGAGGATTCTTACAATTCCTTCATCATATGCTTCTGACTTTTCTTGTATTTTTTGCTCCATTTTGTTCTTAATTCGTGAAAAGATTATGTCTTTCGTCTTCTGTCAACTCCAGGAAAATTCTTTTCTCAATTGCTTTTTCCGGAAAGGGAAGATTTGAGATTCTTTTCTTGATGTCTTCAAATGATTCAAATAGCTTTATATTTCTTTGCTCTAATATTTCGTGCATGTATTTTTTACCCATTCCAGGAAGAAGTTCTATCTGATGAACTCGCTTACTTATCGCACCTGCGTTGTTGAAAAAATCAACGAACTCTTTTTCCCTTTGCTTAACTGCGATTTCAACGAACTTTTTTAGATTCTCTTTTGCAGTTTCTGTGATTTTATCTTTTCTAATTCTGCCAAGAATATAATATATTTTGTCCCTTTTTCCTTCACCTATGTAAACTTTCTCTCCAAGTTCAAGAGAAATTCCCTTTCTCGGAGCTAATTCCAAAAGTATCAATGTTGACTCGCCTACTGCCTGCGCTAAAGGCATCATCTTCCCTTCCAATGGGTACCCGTGTGGTAAATAGTCTATGACTATCGCGTTTTCTTCCTTTTTCATTTTCTTTAACTAAATTCTTTAATTGTGTCGAGAATTTTATTTGTTTCATCTTCGTTAGGACTCACCCCAATGAAGATTTTATTTAAATCTTCTTTGTCTTGAGGGAGTATGTCAATTACTTTTACAATATGTTCCTTTTTCATTTTCATCATATTCAAGTCTTCAAGTTTTTTTCTCAACTCTGCAACTTCTTTTGGTTTTAATTTTGTAAAATTCTTTACAAATTTTTCCAATTCTTTGTTTTCTTCTAAGTATTGGACTACTTCAATCATACTTAGTGATTCTTTATTTTTTATCATTTTCTTTAATATTTTCTATTTTTTTTAAATGTATTGGCTCAATGATAAACCTTTTTTCTTTGTCGTTGTCTTTTACAATCACAATATACGCTCTGCCTCTCTTTTTTTCAACAACACCTGTTCGACCTTGGAACCTTCCTGGAAAATTAGCTTTCAACGACAATTCGCGGACTATTGAAACCCTGTCTCCTTCATTTAATTCCTGAAAGTACCTACTAAATTTGAGTTTTCCTTTTTCCCTGATATTTTTCTGTTTCATATTTTACTCAGAAAGAATTGATTTAAAAAAGTATCTTTATCAGGCATGTCTTAGGGCTTCTGCTGGTTTTAGGCTTGCTGCTTGCATTGCAGGCAATACTCCTGAAAGTGCTCCGATAATAAATGAAAAAGTCATCGCTCCGATTATAAGCTGCCAACCAAAAATAGCTTGTAGATAATTTGTACCAAGTTGTACTGTCGCGACATATTCTACAGATTTTCCTATTCCTGCACCAAGTAAAATTCCAATAATTCCTCCAACTAAACCCAGAAGTCCTGATTCAAATAAGAATATAAAGAGAATATCTGAATTTTTTGCTCCGACAGCTTTCATAGTTCCTATCTCTTTTGTCCTTTCTAAAACAGAGGTGTACATCGTGTTCATGATTCCAATACCTCCAACGACGAGAGAAATCGCAGCGATACCAACAAAAACAGCTTGAATAACTGTAAATATTGTCGAGAAAGTTTCAAGAAGTTGTGCGGAAGTCTGAACACTAAAAGTTTCCTCTCCTTCCTCTTGGTCTTTTTCGTTTCTTAATTCATTTCTTATACCTTCTGCAATTACTTCAACATCAAACCCACTATCAGCTTTAGCAACAATTATTCCTTCTTCATTTCCAATTTCAAATATGTTCCTAAGTGTTTCCTTTTCAATCCAGATAGAATTATCATCAAAAGGATTTCCTTGTTTTCTTAGAACTCCAACAATGTCAAATTTTTTGCCTTTGATTTCAATGCTACTTCCAACTCTCAATTCATTTTCCCAAATATTTCCATAAACATGATTGTAACCAACAACTGTTTTTGAGTTATCTGAATTTTTTATTTGTCTTCCTTCAATAACTTCCACGAAATCAGAACCATCAAACAAATTAATGTATTCTTCGCTAACTCCATTAATAAAAACAACTTCCTGTTCTTTTTTGTTTTCAATAACTCCTGTCCTTGTCAAAATACTTTCAGCACTTTCAACTCCCCTAAAATTTTGTATAGTTTTTAAGTCTCCATCATCCAAAATTAATTGTTCATCTGAAACAGAACCCGGAGGTCCAAAACTTTCCGGCTCTATTATTATTTTATCTGCCCCTAGCTGCTCAAATTGTGTATCAATGAAATTTTGTAATCCTTGACCTAAAGAAATCAATGAAACAACAGCTGCAATACCTATGAAAATTCCGAGAATTGTAAGCCAAGACCTCAATTTTCTCCTTTTAAGATTTGTAAAGGCCAGGAACAAATGATTTTTCATTCTACTCCTTCTTCTTTTTTCTTTTTTTCACAATTCTATAGATTATAAATGCAACAACCAATATTCCAATCACTATGTAAATAATATAGCTTTGTTGTTGAATCAAACCGAGGCTTAGTGCCTCTTCCTTTGTATAGACTTTTAGGTTAAAATTTGCATTTTCAGTTTGGTCTTTATTATCAAAATCTTTGTAGGTTATTACTGCTGAAAAACTTGGATTTTGAGAATTATAGATAACATCAAAGGTTGCAGTGTCTGAATCATCTGACGTGATTGTTCCAACAAATATTTTGTCTTTTGACAACAGCTCAAAACCATTTGGAATTATTTGTACTGAGACTGACTTTATTTCTCCTAGACCTTTGTTGACAACTTCTATTGTTATTCTTCCTTCATCTCCAATGATTGCGTTTTCATTTGTTTCTGCAGAAAAATCCAAATCTGTTTTTGCCGAAACCCTTATACCAAAGTTTCCTTCTTTCTCGAATGTTTCAGAAGTATTTTCAGCGTTTGTGTATTTTAATACATAAGGAATATCATAATCTCCGGGAATTATGTTTGTTGAGGATTTTAACGTGAAGCTTGTTGAGTCTTCATCATTTTCGTCAATATCATCAAAACTTTTTTCAGAGCTTCCTACAGTTATGAATGGTAAATCGCTTAACTCTAAAGCTAGTGAAACTCCCTCGATATCAAAGTTCTCATTGTTTTCTATTTCAATTGTGACTCTTCCGTCTGCTCCTGGAAAAATTGTTACATAGCTTGGATTGATTATTACTGCTGAAACAAAGTTTAAAGCCAAGACTAAAAAAATCATTCCAAAAACTATTTTGTTTGTTTTCATAATTATCGTTGGAGATTTTCACTTATAAATTTTTCTGTATGTAACTATTGTAAAGTTAAGACTGCTTCTCGAGTCTTCCATCTTTTATTTTAAGAATCTTTTTCGCATGTTTTGCAAGGGCTAAATCATGAGTTACTAAGATTATTGTTTTGCCTTTTTTGTTTAAGTCTGTGAAAATTTTCATTATTTCTTTTCCTGTTTTACTATCAAGATTTCCTGTTGGTTCGTCGGCTAGAATAACATCAGGATTATTTGCTAAAGCCCTTGCAATTGCGACCCTTTGCCTTTCTCCTCCAGAAAGTTCGCCGGGAAGATGACCTGTCCTGTGTCCCAAACCTACTTTTTTCAATATTTTTGTTCCTTTTTCAATTCTTTTTTCAGTTTCAACACCTTGAAATATCATCGGAATCATGACGTTTTCTAATGCAGTGAGTGTTGGAATCAAATTAAAAGTCTGAAAAACAAATCCTATTTTTCTTCCGCGAATTTGCGCCAGTTCAGACTCTGTAAAATTTTCAATATTTTCTCCGTCAAGATAAATACTTCCTTTTGTTGCCAAATCCAAAGCACCAACCATATTCATCATAGTTGATTTTCCACTTCCAGAAGGCCCGAGAATGACAATAAAGTCTCCTTTATTGATTTCCGTTGAAACTCCATCTAAAGCTTTTATTATAGAGTCTCCCATTTGATAATGCTTTTCAACATTCTTTAGTTCAATTATAGTGTTTTTTCCCATGTCATGTCTCAATTTTTTTATATTAAAAACCTATTGGTGCATAAGGTTTAAAAACAATATTTAAGGTTTATAATTATGATAATTCCTGTTCGTTGCTTTTCATGTGGGAAACCAATTGCACACCTTTGGGAAGAATACAAAAAAAGAGTTTCTCAAGGAGAATCTTCAAAAAAAATCCTTGATGAACTTGGTTTGGAAAGATATTGCTGCCGTGCAGTTTTCATCGGCCAAACTGATTTGATTGAATTAGTTGGAAAATTCAAAAAATCTTAATTATCACAGTAACTCTTATAAAAATAGCTTTTGATTGATTTTAACGTATGTTGCAATAATGGTTGATTATTATGAAATTTGGAACGTGCGTCATAGAAATTTTTATCCTATGTTCTTTAATGCAGAAAATTATGAAAATGCCATAAAAATCATGAAAAGAATTTGTGAAGAAAAAACAATATCTATTTCTTTAAGTGTAAATAGTGTATCGTCAAGTACAGACATCTCTTGTTTAGAAATCATAACTGCAAAGGAATTCAACAACAATCACCTTGAGAGATATATCTTATACCAAAATCCATTTCTTTTTTAAATTTCCAGCGATTAATAAAACCGCAGTTTTCGCAGACTATTGTTATGAAACCATCTTTTATGCTAATGCTTGAATTTTTGTGAGGATTCAAACATTTTTTACAGAATAATTTTCTTTTGTCACCAAGTTTTATGTTGTGGCTCATAGCCAATTTTTTTATCTTTTTAACTTGCTCAGGAGTTTTATGTTTGATGTGACTAAAGAATTCAATTATCTCTTCCTTTGCCTGAGTTTTTGACATTTTTTTATTTATCATTCTGGTATTATGTAAAAAGATTTTATAAAATTAGGCAAGACAGCTTGATAGGTTCGCATCTCTTCAGACACTAGCACTACCAACGTGGAAAGCTTAACTTCTGTGTTCGGAAAGGGAACAGGTGTTTCCAATCCACTATGGCCGTCTTATTTTTTTGAAATCGAGAGGATTTTTAAATCTTTGTTTTTTACTAAACTCAAGCAGGAGTAGCGAAGTGGTCAAACGCGCGGGACTCAAGATCCCGTCCTTTAGTAGGTTCAGAGGTTCGAATCCTCTCTCCTGCATTACTATGAATGTAACATTAATTGGGATGCCCGGAGTTGGAAAAAGTTTTTTGGGAGAAAAGCTAGCTAGAAAACTAAATCTTTCTTTTTTGGATATAGACAAAATAATGGAAGGAAATAATTCTAAAAGCCTTCAGGAATTGTTAGATTCATTAGGCCCTGAAAAGTTTATTGATTTGGAAGAAAAAGAGATTATAAAATTAAAAGATGTGAAAAATTCTGTGATATCTCCCGGAGGTAGTGTGATTTATTCGGAAAAGGCAATGGCCCTGTTAAAAGAAATTTCTGTAGTTATTTTTTTAGAGGCAAATTTGAATGTGGTGATGAATGGGCTCAGTAATCTCAAGGTAAGAGGGATTGTTGGCCTGCAGGACAAAAGTATTCAAGACATTTTTTTAGAAAGAGAAGGTCTTTTTAAAAAACACGCAAACATTGTCGTTAATACAGATGATTCAAATCCAGAGAGAATGATTGATGAGATGTTGTTTAAAATTATGGAGATTAGGAAACAAAACATTTTATAAATTGCTATATTTTTGCACCACCAGATACATAAATTTATAAAGATATATTGGGAATTTTTAAAATGCGTTCTGTGAAAAGAAGAACTAAATTGAAAGCGTTTATTAGCAAGGCTACTGAAAGAAACAATAAAATAAGTGATTTAATACAATACTTTGAGAGATTAATAAGTTTATCAGATAAAGATAATAGGCTTTTAGCCGCTAATGGATATTTTGAGGGTAAGGGCATAATCATTGTCGGTGGCGACACTAGCGCCGAATATGGTAATATAGAAAAGGATCAAGTATATGCAAAAATAAAAGATGCTGAAAAAATCCTGTGGGATAAATTTAGGAAGTTTAATGTCGGTAGAAATAATTTTACAGCTCGGATATATAGGTGGGCATTAGAGCCACAAAAATGGCTGTCTAAAATGAGAGATAGGTCCATGACTGAAAAAGAATATAGTATTTTCTCAAAATTAGATGTAGAAGGAGTTGCTAATCTAATTTACAATATGTATTATGACTCAAAGGGTAACTACACAAGCAATGCTAGAAATTTAGAAGGAGTTATTCAGCAAGAACTTGTAGGATAATCATTTTATTAATCATAACTTTTATAAAGCACTTTTATCTTGAATTTCCAACTGCGAGTTAACGCGTTTAGCAGGGAATAATATTTCTCTGCCTAATTTAAGGGAAGTTGATGGTCAAGAAACCACAGGTGTCTTACCATGAAAAGTAAAACAAAAATTGCAAGGCAAGTTAAAAGAAAGACAAATCCAGAAGTAGTTGAAACTGTTTTGAATGCAAAAAGAAATGATGGCTGGAGAGAAGTTGCAGAAATTCTTTCATCTCCAAGAAGAATTAGAATCGCTGTGAACCTAGACAAAATAAATAAAGAGTCAAAAGATGGTGAAAATGTTTTAATTCCAGGAAAAGTTCTTTCACAGGGAGAAATCAGCAAAAAAATAAAAATAATCGCATTAAACTTTTCAAAAACTACAGAGGAAAAATTGTTAAAAACAAAAACTGACTTTTCAAGAATTAGTGATGAAATTAAAAAAAATCCTAGTGCAAAGGGAATAAAAATTTTAAGATGACAAAAATAATCGACGGTAAAGACGCTGTTTTGGGAAGGTTGGCAACTTATGTGGCAAAAGAGGCCATGAAGGGAGAAGAAATAGTAATATTAAACAGTGAACAAGTTATTATAACTGGAAATAAAACACAAATAAAAAAAGATTTCCTGGAAAAAAGAACAAAAATCGGAAGCGGACAAAAAGGTCCAAAGTATTCAAGAAGCAGCGACAAAATTGTGAAAAGAGCTATAAGGGGGATGCTTCCAAATCATCGCCATGGAAGAGGAAGAGATGCATTCAACAGAATAAGATGTTATGTCGGAATTCCTGAAAAATTCAAGGAATCAAAAAAAATAACTTTTGAAGAAAATGAAAATAAACATATAAAAATTGGAGAAATATTCAAATAAAATGGAAAGTAAAATAGTCACATCAGGAAAAAGAAAAAGAGCTATTGCAAGAGCTGTATTGATAGGGGGTTCTGGAAAAGTAAAAATCAACAGAATTGATTACAACACTCTGCATTTCTTTGACAAACTTAAAATTGAGGAGCCGTTAAGAATTGCAAAAAATATTATTGGGAATACTGATTTTGATGTTAATATAAATGTGAAGGGAGGAGGAAATAAAAGCCAGATTGAAGCGGCAAGGCTTGCTTTGGCTAGAGCAATAGTAAAATTTTCAAATTCAAAAGATTTGATAGAGGCTTTTTTAAGATATGATAGAAGTTTGTTAGTTGCAGATGTTAGAAGAAAGGAAACTTACAAGCCAGGAGATAGTAAGGCAAGAAGGAAGCGTCAAAAGTCATTTAGATAAATAAACGCTGTGGTGATGTCGTCCGAAAGAAAGAGGCAGAAGTCATTAAGGTAGTTTTAAAAATTATTTTTGTATATCATAATCATGGGAGAAAGAATAGAAGCATTGATGAGGATTATTGTTACAATCGTATCTGGAATTATTTTATCTGTTTGGAAATGGTTTGTAACAGTCTTAATCGTGATAAATTTCTTCTTCACTTTGTTTGCTGGAAGAAGATTGAAAGAAGTTGCGGAACTAAGTGAAATCTGGAACACTCAATGGTATATTTTCCAGAGATATATAATATTTGTATCTAACAAAAGACCTTTCCCATTTAGAAAATTGGAAAAAAGCATGAGCAAGTATGAGCATAACCTACATAGCAAACATAGTAAGAATTAAAGAGAAAGCTTTTTGAATAGGGAAAAATGTCTTATTCTATGAAAAAAATAAGCGATTCTGTTTTAATAACATTAATAATTGTTTCAGGAATTGTTTTAGTATCACTTATCGGAATTCTTTACATGAATTCTACCGGTTTATCTAATACAATAAGCTCAAATGGTTTTGCATCGATAAAAGTCATGCCTGATTTAGTTTCTGTTTATTTCACAGTACAGACTTATGGAGAAACAAGTTCTGAAGCAAGCAGTAAAAACGCAGACATTGTTACCTCAATGAAGAATATTTTTGAGACAGAAGGCTACGAGAAAGATGAAATAAAAACGCAGAGCTTCAGCATTTATCCAGAGTATGATTATTCAGGTTCAACTCCTAAGGTAACGAGATATGTTGCTTATCATTTGATAAAAATTGAAGTTTCTGCAGAAGATAAAAGTAAAATCGGCAGGGTCATTGACGCAGGAGTAAATGCTGGAGCCGGAATCAGCTATATAAATTTCGAGTTGAGCCAAGGAAATGAAAATTTCTACAAGGCCGAAGCAATAAAGATGGCGACGCAGGATGCAAAGGCAAAAGCAGAAGCTCTTGCTGAGGGTTCTGGAAATGAATTAGGAAATTTGGTTTCAATTTCAACGAGTGATTTCTACTACCAACCATGGCAAGTTTTTGTTTCTGAAACAGGAAGAGACGTGGGTGCAGCGAAGGAATCCACGAGCATAACCCCAACTGACCAAGAAGTCACAGCGAGTGTAACAGCTGTTTTTAGGATGAAGTAAGTTTTATTTAATCCTTAATTTCTCCAACTTATTCTGAACATGATTGAAAAGTGTTGGGGAAAGAAGAGGTTGGTGCGTTCCTGGGTGAGTTTGACCGTCGAATTTTATTTTCCCGAGATATGTTTGATTTGTTAGAACTTTTTTCAAACCATTGACACTTAAATTGTATTTTTTTGCCAATTGTGTTAGACTTGTGTTGTTGTTTAAAAAATCCTGGAAAATTTCCTGAACCATGTAGGAATCTTCTTTTGGAATTAGTTTTTTGTCCTCGATTTTGTATCCTAAAGGTGCACGAGAAACCAAACCTCCGTCGCGGGCTTTTTTGTCCATTGAAAATTTAGTTCTTTCTCCTGTTACGTTTCTTTCAAATTCAGCGAAAGCAGAAATAATGTGAAACATTAGCTTTCCTGACGCAGATGTTGTTTCAATTTTATCCTGAAGGGAAACAAAATCAATTCCCCAATCTTTCAATAACGCGATTGTTTCAATCAAATCCTTTAAACTTCTCGAAAATCTATCAAGCTTGTATGTGAAAATCGCCTGAAATTTTCTCACTTTTGCGTCTTCAAGCATTTCTTTCATTGCCTGCCGACCTTTGATGTCTTTTGCGGATTTTCCTTCATCTTTGTAAATTTTCAAAACTTCGTAACCCAATGCAGAGGCGTAGTTTTTCAGCGCTTCTTCTTGGGCTGAAAGCGAGATTCCCTGTTTCGCTTGATCTTCTGTCGAAACACGAATGTAAATTGCTGCGAGTGGTTTTGTCATTTTAGAAACTCCTTGTATCTTGGATCATCTCCAGGAATTTGCAAAATTTCTTCAAGATGCTGGACAATTTTTTCCAATGCCTTATCGCGCGCTGTTCCCCTTGTCATTTTCCCTCTTTAAACGTGAACTTAGGGCTTACCTGGGTAGGTTCACGTTCTTTTAGGGTGCCCTAAGTTAATAAATATTTCGGCTTTTTAGAAGGTTGAAGGTAATTTATAGGAATTAATTCAAATAAGTCTTGTATTTCTTCGGACAGGAAGCCCGTAATATCTATCTCCTGCAAAGAAAAGTTTAACTGTAATAGAATGACCACTATCAATTGGAGAAAACCTTGCATTAACAAATGCCAAAATATTTTCAGATTGCATTTTTTCTGTTATGTCATATTATTGACTTCCTGAATTAGCACAAATTATCCCTCCTCTATAAACAAAAATCCCATAATCACTAGTTCTATCAGGACTTTCTCTTAAAAAATCTAAATCTAAAATTTCTGTTTCAAAGCCTTTCAGGTCTTCATAATCCTTTTTTGTTCTAGGAAATATTTCTATCATAAAAATCCAAGAAAAAATTAGTTTTTAAATTTTGTAAATCTTTGTGCACTTAGCTTACCTTAGTTAATATTTTTGTTCTTGGATTTCACGGAGGATTTCTTCTTTTTTTGGGGTCCATCTACTTAAAACAACTATACCCACAACTGCTATAAAAGTTGTGAGGATTGTTGTGTAAAGGATTCCTAAAATTTCCGGGGCTGGGAACTTAAAAAAATCAACGATATGTGAAGCATAGTTTACGATTGTGTCTCGCCAGACTAATGCAAGTAGGAAACCAAACGCAGCCATCACTGCAGTCATAACTTGTTTCCTAGCCTCCTGTTCAAAAACCTTTATTGATTTAAGAGAAAGATCTACGGCGAACCTCGTTTTTTCTTTCTCCTTATCCAACTCTTTTTTCAGTTTGTTTATTTGCTGTTCCTGAATTTCATCTACAACAGACTGTTTTACAAGTTCATGCTTCAATTCTGTGATTTGTTTTTTTTCAGACGCCATTTTTAAGGGGAAAGGGAATTTAGGTTTATTATTAAACATTAATAATAATTTTTGAGGAGTAATTTTAAGAAAAATGTAAAAAATTTTCCAATTTTTGGAAAACATTCACTTATCTACCCTTAATTCAAAGTCAGAAATTTATGCAGTTTTACAATTTATCGACGTTTTAAAGGTGTTTAAGTTGTTTAAATCAGTTTTAAACAGCTGTTCAAAGTCATTTTTTAGCAAAAAATCAGGAAATTTGGCTTAATTTTTAAGGTATTTTTTAACGGCTTTTTACTATTAAAAATGATTTTTTAGCGTCGAAGACAAAAGATTTTTAAATAACGTTTCATAAAAAACACTATGTTTTGGCCGTTTTCTGGAAAAAAAGAAGTAAAGAAAGTTAGGGATGAAATTAAAAATAGTTTTGATTTAGTGAAAAAAGACATTAATGATATGGGAAATTGGATTAAACACCTGAATTCTGAGAAAGAGTCTCATAAAAATGAGATCTCTGAAATAAAAGATGTTTTATCGACGATAGAAGAAGAGTTGGAATCAATAAAAGACCATCTATCGCTGACAAACAATCTTCCAAAAAAGAGGTTGTTTAAAACAGGTGAACAGATATTTGGTAAACAAACAGGTGTTCATGCTGTTCAAACAGCTGTTCAAACAGCTGTTCAAACACCAAATTTTAATGATTTTTCATCAAATGAAAGATTGATACTCTGGACTTTAATAAACACAGACTTAAAATTAAGTTATGAGGACATTGCTTCTTTATTAGGTAAAGAAAAGTCAACTATAAGGGGGCAGATAAACTCTATAAAACAGAAAAGTGAAGATATTTTAGAGGAAATAGCAGAGAAAAATGGTAAAAAGAGGATGTTTATACCTGAAGAAATCAAAAATAAACTCCTGAAAAAGCCAAAAGTGAGAGTTAGAAATAAAAGAAAAGATTAAAAAATGGATTAAAAATGAATGCTAGAAAACTAAAGTGAGTGAATAATAAAAAAGCCTTTTTTAAAGCTTAAAAATGAGAAATTTTGGCTTTTAAACAAAATGAGATATAGTGAAAACTTTATTCGGTTAAACGGTTAATTTGTAAGAATCTCGTTATAAATCCCTTAATTGGAGGATTGTTTGAAGAGTTGTGACTTTCTTGAGGTTTTGTGCTATAGAGAGTCTTATGTTCTTGTTATTTATCCTTTGTTTTTCAATAGGAATTCCTTTTTTTATGAGTTTGCCGATGTAGTCTCTTATCGAACTTTCTGTTAACCCAAGCTCGGTTGAAATCGTTTTGTAGTCGACAAAGCCTATTTCTTCATCTAATTTGTATAGTGTCGAGAAAATGAGAAATTCTTGATCTGTAAGCCGTTTGAATTTTAGTCTTATTTCCTTTTTTACAGAGTCCAGAGAGTCTAAAATCTCTGCGGCAGAGTCAATTATATTGGTATTTTTTATGTGTCTGTCTGTCTGTTGGTTTGTCTGTCTGTCTGTTGGAACCCCTTCGTTTCCTATGGAAATCCCTATATTTTTGGTTTTAAAAGGCTTAAAAGACTGTCGATGTGTTGGAATATGTGTTGGAGATGCTGGATTTTTAGAGTTTTGTGTTGAGTCTAAAAAATCCTTTATTTGACTTATTTCTCCCATAATACTAGATAATTCTGAGTTTATTGAGGACAATTCTAACATAAGAAAATCAATGTCTTCTTTGACTTTTTTAAAAGCGTCTTTGATTTGATCCATTTTCGTTTTTTATCAGATTAAAAGACTATAAAAATTTGTTGGCTTGGTGTTGCTTATATATTTTGTAGGCAGAGTCACTTAACCTCCATCTAGACCTTTTGATATATTCAACTCCCTTTGGATTTTTTTTTATTTCAATCACAAGTTTTCTTTTTTTTAAATCTTCAAGAATTTTCTTTATGAACTCTTCGTCCCTCGCAATCTCCTCTGCAACATGTGATGTAAACATTGGCTTATGTGAAGAAAAAAGCAAGGCAAGGATTTGTTCTGCTATCTTATCTCTTTTTTTGTCAGATATTTTCATAAATGAATATCCAAACAAAGTTATATAAATTTTAGGTTAGAGGTGCTCTTTCGCTACAAGAAGGTACATTAATTTCTCAAACGATGTTGAAAGCTTGTAATTTTTCTCTTTCCAATTTTTATTTATCCAAAGGGACTCATAAACAGAATCTCTGGGATTTATCTTTGGCTCTCCAACAAGATCTGCAAAATAACATCTTAGTTCAATATTTCCAGGGATATCATCTCTTTGGGCATTTATAGTGGCAAAATATCATAAGGTCTTATTTTGGATTCCATATTTATATTTGGATATTAGAAAAATTATTTGCTATCCCTTGCAGTAGGAAGAGGGATATGTATTGGAATGTTCAACTCGTCTTCAAGCTGGACTGCGCGAAGGTTTGATTTTTTAAGTATAACATTAAATATCAATATTTTGTATTCTTCAGGGACTTTTTTATTTTTCCACCTTTTCATAAACTCTTTTGTCACTTTTTGTTCAACCATGAGAATCATTGTTCCAGAAAGGGAAATTTTTGCAATGTCTGGAGAGTAAGTCAAGTCATAATTAAAACCCAGCTCTAAAATGTCGTCTTTTGTCTGAAATGGGCTTTGCGACTTTATTTGCTTAACACTGGCTATAGAGATATCGTTATGTATCTTCATATTCTCAAACTTATCTGACTTCTTCTCAACACTGATTTTGTTAAAGTTGAAACCTATTACTTTCATTTTACTTATTAAGAAAAGGCATTTTTAAATTTTTGTTTATTAGTTGTTTCTGGGTGGAAGAAGAAGCACTTTCTTTTGTTGATTTACCTATTAATTCACCTATTAATTCACCTATTAATTCACCTATTAATTCACCTATTAATTCATAATACCTTACATTAAGTCTTGCGTCATTTTCAACCATTTTGATAAGAATTCTCCCTTTATATTAAATCTTCCTCTGAAACAACTATAAAATCGCCAACAGCAATTATTGAATTGTAGGGAATAAGCATCTCGTTTGAGTTTGTTTTTTCCAAATTAAGGTTCTTTGTGTAGAGTGTTGAATCTTTAACAATAATATTTATCACTTCTCCAGAACCTGTTTCAAAAGTAAGGTCTTTAACAAACCCCATTCTTTTACCTTCTTTTGTTACAATCATTTTCCCTGCAAGCGATGTATATGGGTTCCTTTCTGGCATTTTGTAAAAATCACCTTGTTTTTATTTAATTTTAGAGATATCTTGCTTATAAATTTTTCTGTAAAAATGAATATACATTAAAAAAGAGACATAAAGTAAAAATTTAAGTGGTTTGAAAGAAAGAGTTAATTCCCTTTATACTCTCTCTTTCCGGTTATATTCTCTCTCCTTTGTTTCTTGTAGAAAGATTTAAAAAGAAAATCACAAATTTTTTATATTTATTATTTATTTATAAAATTATATATACTATACTATATACTATACTATACTATATACTATACTATATATTATATTTTTTATATATCATAACACCCAATCTAAATATATTTTTGTATTTTATATATTATATATGAGTATCTTTCTAGGTTGTAGTATTTATATCTAAAAACATTTTAAAATATCTTATAACAAAAATACTAACCCATAAAAACAGTTTTTACTGACCTACACCTCTTCTACTAACCCATAAAAACAGTTTTCCACAAACTAGTTTTCTGTAGGTCTACAAAAACAAGTTTCACAAAAACAAATTTCCATAGGAAAAACAGGTTTATTCTTTGTTAGTAGTTATAACCTTTTTTATACTTAATTCATTCTAAACCGTCTGAAAGTTTTTTATTTTATGTACCTCTATAGGAAATAGAGGTGATAGTTTAAGTAAAAACTTCAACTCAACTAAAATTTAATAAGTAAAATGTTTAAAAACAAAGTTGAGGTGAAAAGCGAGAAAAAATTTCAAATAAAAAGGAGGAAAATTTATATTCAAAATGGAATTAGACAGTATCTTCGAATCTTTTAGTAAAAATGTAATATTTAGAGACAAATCAATTCTTCAGACGAACTATGTACCAAAGGAAATTCTGTACAGGGATAATGAGATTAAACAAATAGCTTCTATATTGGCGCCAGTTCTTAGGGGCGAAAAACCAAGTAATTTATTCCTTTATGGAAAAACAGGAACAGGAAAAACTCTTTCAATACAATACATACAAAAAAATTTAATAAATCGTGTAAAGGAAGGGTCTGATTTTAAATTGAGGATAGAATATGTCAACTGCAAATTGAAAAAAGTTTCTGATACAGAGTACAGAATTTTAGCTGAGTTGATAAAAAAGCTTGGAGGAAATATTCCTGCGACAGGTTTACCTACAGAGTCAGTTTATAACAAATTCATAGAACTGATTGATTCTGAAAAACAACTGGTTGTGTTAATCTTAGATGAAATAGATCAAACAGTCAAGAAAATATCTGATAATTTTTTGTATAACCTAACAAGACTCAATTCAGAGCTTTCAAAAACAAGATTAAGCGTTGTTGGGATAAGCAATGATTTAACTTTTCTTGATAATATAGACCCTAGGGTTAAAAGTTCTTTGTCAGAGGAAGAGATAGTTTTTCCCCCTTATAATGCAGTCCAGCTTAGGGAAATTTTGAAAATGAGGTCTAAAGAGGTTTTTAAACAGGGCGTTATGCAAGAAGGTGTTATTGAAAAATGTGCGGGATTTGCAGCGAGAGAACATGGTGATGCTAGGCGTGCATTGGACTTGTTAAGAATTGCCGGGGAATTATCTGAAAGGGACGGTTCCAAAAAAATTACAATAAAACATATTGATGAAGCAAACAGTAAGATTGAACGTGATAAAATATTGGAAACTATAAGTACAAGCCCGAAACAATTCCAAATCGTCCTCTACTCCATAATCAATTTAGCCGAAAGGAAAAACAAACCACAGAAATCTTTGTTGAATAACAATAGGGAGGGAACAGTTTTCACTGGTGAAGTTTATGGACATTACCAAAAGCTTTGTAGCCAAAATAATTTTGAAGTCCTTACTTCGAGGAGAGTTAATGATATCATACATGAATTTATGATGTTGGGAATAATTGATGTCAAAATTATCTCGAAAGGTCGTGGAGGACGAATGAGTGAGATTAAACTTACTATAACTGAAAGCCTCATTAATAAAGCAAAGAAACTAATAGAAGATTCTTTGAATTTTAAAAAATAAAAATTATAATTTAAAATGAAATCTGAAGAAATCTCAAATTTTTGCATTGGGAAAGGAATTTTAATAGATAAGGGTCTCCTTACGATTTTTAATGATGCAAACGACTTTGAGTCTGTGAAACTTATTATAGAAAGAATTAAAGAACAAACAGGTCAGAGGTTTATAACTAAAACTTTTTTCGAAAACGAAAAAGTTGCGAAGAAGTTTTTATCATCCTTTCCTCAAGAAAACCAAACAATAAAAAAATTGAAGATACAACTAGGGTTGAGTATTGAAATTTCAAATGAAAATACCAGAGAAAATATAGAAATTTCTGAGCTAGATAAGGAGAAAATGAAGATTGATGACAAAGTTAAAGTATACCCTTTTTTTTCCCCACATAATAAAAAGATTGAAGTTGATGACTTTACAAATTATTTCAAAAATAGAGTTATAGAAATGAAGAAATTCTTACAGGATAAAAACGAATTGGAAAATTTAGTTTCTATAAGTAAGCTGTCTGGCATGAGGCAAGCTGCTTCAATTATAGGTTTGGTTTATGGTAAAAATATTACAAAAAATGGAAACATAATTTTGGAAGTGGAAGATATCACTGGAAGATTAAAAGTCTTGATAAACAAAAATAAAGAAGATACTTACTCTAAAGCGGAAGATATTTCTTTGGATTCTGTAATCGGATTTAAAGGTTTCAGCAACAAAGAGATTTTTTTTGCAAATGATGTTATTTTTCCCGACGCCTCTCTTCCTATAAGGAAAAAATCCCCCATAGATGAATCAGTTGTTTTTATCAGTGATGTGCATGTGGGAAGCAGACTTTTTCTTGAAAAGAATCTTTTGAAATTCATAGATTATCTAAATTTGGAAACACCTGAATTTGAAGAAGCAAAAAAAATAAAATATCTTTTTATTGTTGGTGATTTAGTTGCAGGAGTTGGTGTTTATCCAAATCAGGAAAAAGAGTTGGCCATAGTTGATTTAAAAAGACAATACGAAAAAGCCGCTGAATTGCTAGGGAAAATAAGAAAAGACATAAAGATAATAATCATTCCGGGAAATCACGATTGCGTCAGGTTGATGGAGCCGCAACCAATTCTCGACGAGAAATATGCAAAACCACTATATGAAATGGAGAATGTGATTCATGCTTCAAATCCATCTCTGATAAATATTGGGGAAAGAGGAGATTTTCCTGGATTTAATATCCTTACCTATCATGGTTTTTCATATCCTTATTATGTAAATACAATCCCAAGTTTAATGACTCGAGGCTCCCCATTAAACCCCGAAAAAATAATGGCTTACTTGCTAAAAAACAGGCATTTAGGTCCTACACATAATACTTTCGTTCAAACATTACCATTTACAGATAATGATTTAATAATTAAAGTAGTTCCGGATATTTTTGTCTCGGGACATACTCATAAAGGGGGGGTTTTATATTACAAAAATATCTTACTTTTATCAACAACCTGTTGGGAAGAGTTAATGCCTTATCAGGAAAAAATGGGGTTTGAATCAGATTATTGTAAAGTTCCAATGTTTAATTTGAAGACAGGGCAGGTAAAAATCTTAGATTTTTATGATGAAGAAGACAGCTTGAAGAAAAAAGAAAATAAGAAAGATGTTTTGGAGATTTATAATTAAAAATTAAAAACTGAAATGAAAAAAATAGGGATTGATATTGATGGTGTTTTAGCGGAAAACATGGGTCCTTTGATGGATTTTCATAATCACAATTATGGCACGAACTTAACTGTGGAAAATGTTTTTTGTTTTAATTTGGAGAAAATTTGGAAAGTTGATAGGGAAGAGGTAGTCCATAGATTATTGGATTATTATGACTCTATGTTTTTTGATGATGTGTCTCCTATTGAAGACTCTGTTGATGCCGTCAGGTTATTAGCAAAAGAAAATAAATTTGTAGCAATAACTGGCAGACCAGATTTAATTAGGACGAAGACCACTTCATGGCTGGAAAAATTTTTTCCCGGTTATTTTTCAGAAGTACACTTTTCTAATTATGTATCAAAACACGGCTACGGTTTTGGAACAAATAAGTCAGATTTATGTTTGAAAAATGAGTGTGAAATTTTAATTGATGATCATATGGATTTTGCTCTCGATTGCGCTAGTAGGGGAATTAAAGTTTTTCTTTTGAATAAACCTTGGAATAATAGTTATAATGGCCATCAGAATATATCGAGAATAAATAATCTTAAAGAAGTTAGACAATATTTAGTTTAAATGAACACTCAAGAATATTTTCAGGATTTGGAAAAAAACGTGAAGCACGTTTATGATATTATGAATGAAGCAAGAAAAAAAGGTTATGATCCTGCTGATAAAGTTGAAATACCTTTGGCAAGAAGCCTTGCTGAAAAAGTTGAAGGATTAATAGCTTCTGTTTACCCTCAAATTTCTGGCTCTGGGATTGCTGCAAGGATTCTTGCATTAGAAAAAGAATATGGTAAATTAGATCCTGGGGTTTCAATGAAGATTGCAGAGGAAGTTGCGAAAGAAAAATTCTGTAAATTTTCAAACGTCGTTGAAGCGATTGAAGCAGGTGTTAGAGTCGGATTTGCATACAGTACACTTGGTGTTGTGTCAAGCCCTATCGAGGGATTTACTAGAATAAAAATTTTAAAAACAAAAGAAGGAAAAGGATATTTCTCACCCTATTTTTCAGGACCAATACGAAGTGCAGGGGGAACAGGGGCCGCATTTTCATTATTAATAGTTGATTATTTGAGAGAAATGTTCGGTTTTGAAAAATACGATCCTACAGAAGAGGAAATAAAAAGAAGCTATATCGAGTTGGTTAATTATCATGAAAGAGTAACTAATTTACAGTATATGCCGACGGAAGAGGAAGCTTTATTCTTGGCTAAGAATATTCCTGTTCAGATAAATGGGGACGCTACCGAGAAATCAGAAGTATCGAATTACAAAAATCTTGCTAGAATTGAGACGAATTCTATACGTGGTGGATTTTGTTTGACTCTTGCAGAGGGGGTTGCACAAAAAGCCCAGAAAATAAAAAGATATATTTCCGACTTAAAGAAAAAAGGATTTAAAATAAGCTCTTGGGATTTTTTAGATGAATATATTGAAATACACAAAAGAAGAGATTCTGGAAGTGACAAGAATGCAGGTCCAACTTATCTTAATGATTTAGTTGCCGGCAGACCTGTTTTCGGACATCCTTCTGCGTCAGGAGCATTTAGATTTAGGTATGGTAGGAGCAGAGTTAGTGGTTTCAGTGCTACTTCTATGCATCCTGCAACAATGGCGATAACAGACTCATTTATAGCAACAGGAACTCAGTTAAAAATAGAAAAGCCAACTAAAGGCTGTGTGATTACTTCCAGCGACGATTTAGAAGGGCCAACTGTAAAACTTTTTAATGGAAGTGTAAAAAAAATAAAAAGCAAAGAAGAGGCGAAAAAATTTTATCCAGATGTTGAAGAAATAATCTATTTAGGTGATATTTTATTTTCGTTAGGAGATTTAAGTAACAGAAATCATGAGTTGATAAAACCAGGTTATGTTGAAGAATGGTGGAAATTAGAATTAATGGAAAAGAATCTGGATTTAAAAACCGATCATTTTAATCTTTCTTTTGAAGAAGCTGTTGATTTAAGTAAAAATCACAAAATACCTCTTCATCCAAAATTTATTTTTTATTGGACACAAATTTCCAAAGAGGATTTACTTGGTTTGATTGAATGGTTGTTGCATTCGAGGGCGGACGGAAAAATAATTTTCCCATACGATAAACACTCACAAGAAAAATTTGCTAAAGGAAAGAGAGCGCTTGAACTTCTGGGTGTTGAGCATGATGTTACAATAGAAAATGTTATCCTTACAAAAGAAATGAGTAAAGCGCTGTTTGTTAATTTAGGAATTGATTTTAATTTACTTGAGAAAGAAAGTTTTGAATTAAAGGATAAAATAAATATAAATGACTTCAAACAGAATTTAAAAGTTCTCGAAATTATAAATTCTGTTTCTGAATTTGAAATAAAAGACAAGGCAGGTGATTTTATTGGGGCGAGAATGGGAAGGCCGGAGAAGGCAAAATTAAGAAAACTTGTTGGAAGCCCAAATATATTATTTCCTGTCGGTGCTGAAGGGGGAAGGTTTAGGAGTATTAATGATGCTTGCAGTATAGGGAAGATAAGAAGCGATTTTCCAATTTTTTACTGTGAAAAATGCAATAAAGAAACAATATTCTCTGTTTGTGAAGAATGTAATTCCAGAACAAGAAAAAAATTTTATTGTCCACAATGTGGGAAAAGTTTTTTTGAAAGATGTAGTGAACATGAAAAATCATTTCAATATTCAAATAAAACCATAGACATAAATCACTATTTTGAAAAAACACTTTTGAAGCTTGGAATCAAAAAAAATGATGTACCAATCTTGATTAAAGGTGTTAAAGGAACTTCTTCTGCAGAACATAAGATAGAACATTTAGCAAAAGGAATTTTGCGTGCGATGTATAATTTACAGGTAAATAAAGACGGGACGATTAGGTTTGATGCAACAGAACTTCCAATAACTCATTTTAAACCGAAAGAAATTTCAGTAAGTATTGAAAGGTTGATGGAACTTGGTTATGAAAAAGATTATTTGGGAAAAAAACTTTTGGATAAAGAACAAATTCTTGAACTGAAGCCTCATGATGTTATTCTTCCATCATGCCCAGAGTCGGGAGATGAAAAAGCTGATGATGTTTTTATTAGGGTTTGCAATTTTATTGATTCTTTGCTTGTAAGATTCTATGAGATGGAACCTTTTTACAACGTTAGAAAAAAAGATGATTTAATTGGGCAGTTAGGGGTTTGCATGGCCCCACATAATTGTGCAGGGGTTATTTGCAGGTTTATAGGTTTTTCAAATACGCAAGGACTATTTGCAAGCCCTTACATGCACGCGGCAATGAGGCG
>JAGVWT010000015.1 GCA_018304175.1 Candidatus Pacearchaeota archaeon | reverse complement strand
TAGCTTAAGTGAGATCTTTTATTGAAATCAAAAAAAACTTTGTCTGAATATGAAATGATGTTTTCTAGTTTGTCGCTTTTCATGTTGTTTAGGCTTTCTAAGAGATATTCCACAGACTCAATATACTTTTTTCTGCCTTCTTCTACAGCAGACTTAATCCTGTCTTCTGCTTTTATTTGGCTTACGTTAAAGTTTTCAATGGCTTTTATTCTTTCTCGGATTTCCTTTGAAAAAACATCTGTTTTTCCCTTAATCAAAGAAAAGACGTCTTCTTCTTGTTTTTCAATGTCCTTTATTCTTATTTCAGCCCAGCTTCCAAGCTCTGAAAAAACTATTTTCTCTTTTCCTGATTCAGGCGTCTTTTTGCCTTGTGTTATCTTTCTTAAAAAATCAAATATTCCCATGAAATTTTTAAAACCATTTAAATCATATAATAATTACAATAGAATCAGCTTAAAAAATATTTAGAAGATTTATAAATAGACTTTATTTTAATTAAGTATGGCAGCAACACCGCCTGGAGCAAAAAAACGAAAACTTGAATACAATGTCGATCAGGCAGTTTACGATGAATTTGTCAAGGCTTGCAGCAGAAAGGGCTTTGCGCCACAAGTGATTCTTGAGCAAGCAATGAAAAAGTTCAATCAAACCGGACAGGTTTGATTTCTTAATTCTATTGTAAATATACTTTCTGATATAACAATTGTTTTAAAGGATTTAGAACTATAAAATCAATGGAAATATACACTGGGATTTATCATCTTAAGTACATGCAGGAAAGTATAGGCATCGTTGCTGCTGAAGGATGCTGGTTAGATAAAGAGAAGAGAGTAACATATACTTTTGAAGCAAATGACAACGGACATGCTTTAGAACTAGCTGAAAAGCATAGAACAACTGTTGCAAGAATTATTGGGCTGGATGATGGAAAAGCTACTCTTGAATCGTTAACTAATGTAAGAGATGTTCCTATTCCTGGGCAAATCTCTCGACCAAAAGAAACTCGTCTAGGCTTTAGAGAAATTGGGGAGATTTCATTAAACCTTTATTCTTAAAGAAAACATAAGGGGTGTAAGAAACCATTATATATCTCTTGAAATTTAAGTGTTTATGACAAATCCGTTTGGAAAGGCGAAGGAAGGTAGAAATAAGCCAGACTACACGAATAAGCATAAGACTTCTGTTCCTACTTTGATAGACCAAGTAATCAATGAAGCAGACATTATTCTTGAGATTTTAGACGCTAGATTCATAGAAAAAACAAGAAATATTGAGATGGAAAATAAAGTGAAAGACGCTGGTAAAGTTCTTATTTACATTTTTAACAAATCAGATCTTGTGGATATAAACAAAGCCAAAATAGAAGAAGACTACGGGGATTTAAAACCGAGTCTTTTCTTTTCTTCAACAAACAGGAAGGGTTCTGCTACATTAATAAGAATGATAAAGATACAGGTTAAAAAGCTAAAAAAAGATATTGTAAACATTGGAGTTATAGGATACCCAAACACTGGAAAAAGTTCTATGATTAATCTTCTTGCAGGAAGAGCTGTTTCCAGAACATCTTCTGAAGCCGGCTTCACAAAGGGCATCCAGAAAATAAAAATCTTTAGCGGAGTTTATTTAATTGATACGCCTGGAATAATTCCTATTGAAGAAAAAACTTACGGCAATAGAAGGCTTTTGGCAAAACACGCAAAAATAGGCGCAACCACATGGTATAAGGCAAAAGATCCTGATGTTATTGTTTTTGAGATAATGAAAGAGTATCCTGGTATATTAGAAGCGTATTATAACATAAAGGCAGACGGAGATGTCGAGGTATTAATTGAAAAGCTTGGGCGTAGGCTTAGCTATCTCAAGAAAGGAAACGAAGTCGATGAAGACAGAACATCGAAGCATATTTTAAGACAATGGCAAGAAGGGAAGATAAGAGTGCGATGAAAAAATTAGGGATTTTTAAGTTGGTTGTTATCTAAAAAAGTTTGTTGTTTCATAATCTATATAAAAGAAGTTTTTTTAAAAGGAAAATGGGAAAGAGGAGGTATATCTTCACGTCAGAGTCTGTTAGCGAAGGACATCCAGATAAGATATGTGACCAGATTTCAGACGCTATTCTTGATGCTTTTTTGGAGCAGGATGAAAACTCTCGTGTTGCGATAGAGTGTGCTGTTAAGGATAATTTCTTGCTTATCTGCGGAGAAATAACAAGCAAAGGAAAGGTGGACATGGAATCTGTTGCAAGAAAGGCAATTCTTAGTGTGGGATACAATGATGATAGGTATGGTTTTAATGGAAATACGTGCCAAATAGACACAAGGGTTTCAGAACAATCTCCTGAAATTGCGCAGGGAGTTGATGAAAGAACAATAGACGGAAAAGAACAAGGTGCTGGAGATCAAGGCATAATGTTTGGATATGCCACGAATGAAACTCCTGAATTCATGCCTCTTCCGATAATTTTGGCGCATAAACTTATGAAAAAAAGAACCGAATTAAGAAAATCAGGAGAACTTTTTTACATAAGGCCAGATGGAAAGGCCCAGGTAAGCGTGGAATATGAAGACGGAAAACCTGTTCGTGTAGACAGCATTGTTTTTTCCACGCAACATGATGAAAATGTTGAATATGAAAAGATAAAAAAAGATGTTATTGAAAAAATAATTGAACCGGTGTGTGGAAATTGGATTGATGGAAACACTAAATATTACATAAACCCGACTGGGAAGTTTGTTATCGGGGGACCTGCCGGAGATTCTGGAGTTACAGGAAGAAAAATAATAGTAGATACGTATGGAGGATGACAGGAGCGGAGCTTACATAACAAGATACATTGCAAAAAATATTGTTGCTTCTGGACTTGCAGACAAGTGCGAGATTCAAATATCATATGCTATAGGAGTTGCAGAGCCTGTTTCTATTTTGGTAAACTGTTTCGGCACAAATAAAATTGAGGAAGAGGAAATAGAAAAAATAGTAAGGGAAAGTTTTCCTTTAAAGCCTGCTGAGATAATAAAACACCTTGACCTAAAAAGACCGATATATCATAAAACATCTACATATGGACACTTTGGAAGAAGCGACCCTGATTTCAAGTGGGAAAATTTGGATAAGGCCGATGATTTAAGGAAAAAATATTGTTAGTACAGTAAAATCAGGTTGTTATGATTAGGGTTGGGTAAGGTAATATATTTTCTAAAAGAGAAATTGTTTTAAAGGAAAAAAATTTAAGCTAATAATGGGAACTTATACTGGACGATATACTATCAGATACACCGAATTGAATCGTAATATTCCTGGTATGTTTGGGGAAGAAGTTTGGTTGAGCCGAAGATGCGAGATGGATTGCCCTCTTGAGGCAAATAGTGACGAGGATGCTTTAAGTTTAGCAAAAAAACATGTAAAAACTGTTGAGAGTATAGTCTCTAAATGGCCGATTCGTAAGATTGCGATAGACGTCGATTTAAAATCATTAACTAGTCAAAGACCAATTCTATTAAAGGCCTAGCTCTTTCTTCCCTTCTTATTTCTCGAGAAAACCGAAACAAGAGTATCATCAATTTTGTCTTCTGGTGACGACTTCTTAAAATTTGCGGCGCTTCTTCTTATGATGTCTTCTGCCTGTTCTCTTACTGTCATGAGGTTTTTCTTTGCCCTTCTGGACAAAACCTTGTAAACTTTATCATCAATATCAATTGTTATTTGTGGCATGATTGGTTAAAGAAGGGTGGATATAAAAAAGTTGTTAATGAGGTGTCTTATCTCGAAATAAGGTTACCTCGACAAATTAATTAAATCTAAGAATGAGTTTTAATATTAATTGTTTATTTCAATATCGGTTCAGCTAGCGGCTGTTTATTTCCTCACATAAACCTTCTGAACATTAAAAGATTTGTAAATTCCCTCAAGAATGTCTGTACCAGCATAGCCAGCAAGAAGTGAAAGCCTTGGATCGAAATCAAAAACAATGCCGACAAAAATACCGATAACAACAGCAATCACGACAGTGATTGCATAATACGCCCAAATTACCCTGCGACGCAATGATAATGCTTTTAGCAAGCCAATAAATCCTCGTGTTAAACCTCCAACGCCTCCAAGCAATGCTGCTAATGCCAATCCTTCGACCATGAACCATAGAAGGAAAGGTATTTTTTAAGGGTTACGGATATCTCTTCAGACTAAAAAAGTCTCCGGGCTCTTCCTTCCGCGTGGCTTTGACCAGCATCAAAAGAACCGCGTCTTTCTCTTTCTATTCTCTCTTCTTCGTCTCCTTCCATCACTTCATATCCTTTAACTATAGATTCCACTCTAGAAATTTTTTGTTCTTCTGTTGTTGCATCTCCAAAAACAATTCTGTAAAGGCCGTTAGCAGAAAGCTGAAATTTAGAAGCTTCTCTGCCTAGCCAAATTTCACCAAAAGAAATTCTTTCTAATCCTTCAACTTCTGTTGTTGCAATTTTTCCAATTTTGAATATTACTATGCCACCGCTAAAAATAATTTCTTTTCTCGGTGTGCCTTCTATCTTTTTCCCGGGGTACCATTCTTCTTTAGGATCTGGTCTTATTACGTTTGCTAAATATGGTACTGCGTTTGCACTAACTAAATAATTTTCAACATTCGCCCTAAGGACATCTAAAGGCAAAGACTCAAGCAGTTCTACTTCTCCACGGGGCCTTCCTATTCTATAGTATCCTGGCCTCAGTGGTCTTTCTAAAGGAGCTAAATCGTTCTCGACAAGAAAAACCGGTTCAACGTTTTCTCCAACAAAACTAATCTTTCCTTTACCCATATCATAAAACCATAAGAGGAGTTTAAAAAAATTGTTGTGATGAATATCTCTTCAGAATAATAATCATTAAAAACTATTGCTATCTAAAAAAACTATGCCAAGACAAAGGAGAGCCGAGTTTATTCCTTTAGCATATGATTCAGAAGGAAAAGTCATCGATGTTATGGGATATGTTAGGAAAGTAGAAGCAATACCTTATGCCCTAGATGTTGTTTATATTCCTATTGAGATAGACGGCTCTCCTTTTAAAATAAGCGAAGAAATTCTGAGCAGTTTCAAAGAAAACATTCCGGATGAACTTAAAGAACAATTTAAAAAAGGTTTAGAGGGAAAGGTTGGATTTATTTCTGGTTCAAATGCTCACTTGGTGGATTCTGATGGAGAAGGAACCTGGATTTACGTGCAGCTTTATAGGGTAAAAGATTGAGAAGTTGTGGGATAGTAATTTTTAAAAGTCGAGATTTGAAGCATTTTCTAAATGTTAACAACCATTAAAAACTCTGAAGAATTTATGTTTTTATTGCAACATTTTACCTAGACATAGAAACTACTGGACTCGACCCAGAGAAAGACAAAATTATCACAATTCAGTTTCAGGAACTTGATAGATATACTGGAGATGCAACAGGAGAATTGATAATATTAAAGGAATGGGAATCTTCTGAAAAAGAAATCATAAGCCAGTTCATAGAAAAATCAAACATACTTGATGATTATGATTTTAGTTTTGTTCCTATTGGATACAATCTTGGTTTTGAGCATAACTTTCTCAAGGCGAGAAGCGAAATTAACAATCTTCCTTCTCTGGACATTCTTCACTGTCCGTTTATTGATTTGAGGGCTGTAGGGATTTTAATGAACGAGGGGCAGTTCAAAGGCTCAAGGCTAAGCGATGTAACAGGGAAAAAAGGCACAGGAATCCTGATTCCCGGATGGTACAACAACAAAGAGTATGGAAAAATAATAGCTTACATAAAAAACGAAACAGAAGAATTCATAAAGTTTAACAAGTGGCTTTACAAAAAAATGCCGGCATTGCTTGCCGAGCTTCAGGGGCATATGGGTGAGGATTAGGGGGTTTAGGGAGGAAAGGTTTTTAATATTGTTAAAGACTCTTAGAGATATGGGCCTAAATGAAGCAGACACAAGAGCAAAACTAATAGATCCGAAGATACATAATGTGGGTTGGAAAGAAGATCTAATCAGAAGGGAAACTACTGCTGGAACTATTGAAATAATCAATGGAAGAACCAAGCGTAAAGGCGGGAGAACTGATTATCTCTTATGTTTGCCAGCAGAAAATGAAGAAAATCCTCTTTCAATAGCTATTCTTGAAGCAAAAAAAGAGGATGAACATGCAACACTAGGTTTAGAACAGGCAAAAGAATATGCTAAAAGATTGAATGTTCCATTTGTATTTTCAACTAATGGCCATCTATTTGTAGCTTATGATAATTTTATTGGTAAGATAACAGAAGAACTACCGCTTGAAAATTTTCCGAATCCTGAAAAATTAAAAAAAATATATGAAAAGGGGAGGGGTTTTTCTTTGGAAGATGAATACTCTAAGTCATTATTTGTTCCATATCAAGGCGGACAATCTGAAAGAAGATATTATCAAGATGCTGCAATAAGGGCAACACTTGAGAAAATTGCTTCTCATAAAAAAGGATGGAATAGGGTATTATTGTCTCTTGCAACAGGTTCTGGAAAGACAAGAATCGCAGTTCAATTATTGCATAAACTAGAGAAATCAGGACAACTGAGAAAAGCTCTTTTTGTATGTGATAGGAACGAATTAAAAAGGCAAGGTTATGGAAGTATGTTTTCCATATTTGGCGATAATGCGGCAATGGTTTCAAAGATAAATCCTCAAAAAAATGCAAGAATTGTTGTAGCAACATATCAATCATTAGGACTAGATGAAGAAGGAGATCAATCTTTCTTTTTGAATAATTATAGAAAAAATGAGTTTAGCCACATAATAATAGACGAGTGCCATCGAAGTGCATGGAATAAATGGAGTGTTGTTTTAACTAATAATCCTGATGCAGTTCAAATTGGTTTAACTGCAACTCCAAGAAGGATTATTGGAGAAAAATCAAAAGAAAAAGATAGAGATGAAGAAATAAGTGCTAATAATCTAAGATATTTTGGAGCGCCAGTTTATGAATATCCTTATATCCAGGGGTGGGAAGATGGATATTTGGCTGCCTGTGAAATTGTAAGAAGGAAAGCGGGGATTGATGAAGAATATATCACAAAGGACGACCTTCTTGTTAGAGAAGCAACAGATGCCAAAACAGGAATGATTCTTAGGGATAGGGACTTAAAAGAAGTATATGGAAAAGAAAGCTATGATAAAAAGTTAATCTTGCCAGAAAGAAGAAAGGCAATGTGCAAAGATTTGCTCAAACAATTTGAAAAAACAGGCGGATTAAAACAAAAAACTATTATCTTTTGTGCAAATGACAAACATGCAGAAGATGTTGCGAATGAACTTAATAATCTTTATATTGATAAAAAATTGCCAAAATGTGACAAATTTGCATTTAAGTTTACAGCAAAAACATTTGATGAAGGATATGATGAAAATCATGAGATACTTCTTGCAAACATGAGAGCTATGAAGAATTCACATTTTATTGCAACAACAGTAGATTTGCTTACTACGGGTGTGGATATTCCATGCATCCAAAATGTTGTGTTCTTTACTTATGTTGTTTCTCCGATAAGCTTTTACCAGATGGTTGGAAGGGGAACAAGGATTGATGGGGCATTTGACAAATACCTATTTAGGGTGTATGATTATACCAATGCTACTCGATTGTTTGGGAAGGAATTTATTTCTATAGCTAGAGATAGCCCTTCAAAACCTTCTAAAACAGAAGAAAAGCAAAAAATTGCGAAAGTTTATGGTTATGAGGTAAGCATTAGAGATGAAGGCACTTTTATTTTAATGAAGGATGAGAATACTAAAAAAGAAAAGCCAGTTACAATTGAAGAATATAGGAAGAAACTTGCAGAAGAGCTTGTCAAAAAGGTAGAGCATATTGAATTATTAAGGGAAATGTGGATTAGTCCAAAGGAAAGAACTCATTTTGTTGAAGCATTGCCTGGCGGAGAGAAAGGAGCTTTAATGCTCAGAAAACTACTTAATCTTGAAGACTGTGATTTATTTGACTTTTTGGCGAATGTTGGATTTGGCTTTGATCCAAAAACAAGAGAGGAAAGAGTTTTCGCTTTCAATTACAAGAATAAGGAATGGCTTATGTCATTGCCTTCTGACACTTCAAAAGTAGTTGAAGCATTAGCAAAACAATTTAAGGAAAATGGAATTGAAGAGCTTGAAAATCCTCATGTTTTTGAAATTTCAGAAATTAGAAGAGCTGGCGGAGTAAAAGCACTTGCAAAAGTCATGATCGCAGCAAAGGCATTAATTGAAGTAAAGAGGAGGTTACTTATAGCATGAAAAAAATTATAGAAAAAAGGTTAATTGAACTATGCAAAAATAAAAAATTTGCAATAGTTGATGGTCCTTTTGGTACCCAATTGCATGCTGACGAATACACTTCAAAGGGTGTTCCTGTTATAAGAGTAAAAAATCTTTAATATGATGGAAAATTTATAGATGAAGAACTTGTTTATATTACTGAAGAAAAAGCTAACCAGTTAAAAAGAAGCGAAGTTTTTCATGGAGATATCCTTATTGCAAAGACCGGAGCGACAATTGGAAAAGCAGCTATATTTCCAGAAAAATATAAAAGAGGGATAATAGCTTCAAGCTGCTTAAAAATGTCTGTAGATGAAAACAAAGCTGAGCCAGAATTAATTTTGTATTATATTTGTTCGCCATATGGGCAAAAAAAAATTTTGTTAGAGTCTGCCGGATCTACTAGAAGCACTATCAACATAACACCCTTTAGCAATATAAAAATAAAAATACCTGCAGATATAAAGGATCAAAAAGAATTATTGGAATCAATCAAAAAAAAGTTTGAATTATATAACTCTTTAGAAAAAGAATCTGAAAACCAATTAAATAATATTAAGCAACTTAAATCTTCTATTTTAAATGGAGTTTTTGAGAAATGAATCCTAAAAAAATAAAAAATAATAGAATCTTAAATGATCAATCAAGCATGAACTCTTACATTAAGTCTATTTGTGATATAATGAGAAGGGATAAAACAAAAGGAGCTATGCAATATATTCCTGAACTTACTTGGATGATGTTTCTTAGAATTTTGGATGAAAAAGAGCAAGAAGAAGAAATGCAATGTGAAGCAGTAGAAAAGTCATTTACACCGTCATTAAAAGCTCCTTATAGATGGAGGGATTGGGGAAGTCCTGAAGGAAAGAAGAGAAAAGAAATTCAAGAAAAAGGAAAATTAGGGGATTTCTTAGAGTTTGTAAATAATGATCTTATTCCTTACATGAAATCTTTTGAAAAAAAATCAAATGCAACAATAAAACAAAAAATAATATCCCAAATATTTAG
>JAGVWT010000013.1 GCA_018304175.1 Candidatus Pacearchaeota archaeon | reverse complement strand
TGCTCCCACAAAAACAATTATAATCATAATAAAAGAATAGCTAATATATTTTATGTAGTCTTTCATTTTTTAGAAGATTAGTTTGTTGTTTTTGGCTTTGACAAAAAATTTACTCAATTCCATATTTATTGTGAACATTATGAATTATATAAAAGTATCTTAGCCGCCGCCGAGCAATTGAAACTAACCCTTGTTATGTGTCCCGAGCGTAACGAAGTGGAGCGAAAGCGCAGCGTCCTCTTGAGTTGAAAGTCAGCCCATTATTTTTGCAATAATAAATCGCTATAAGAGACTGAAATCAAATCTTCTTGAGAAATCTTAAATAAATCAAGGAAAAATTGACATTGTTCAAGTAATTTATCTTTCCCAATCGTGCCATCATTATCAATGGCTTCAATCTCAACAAATGTCCCCAAATCTTCAACGATATCAATATGGAATTTCACATTATCAAAAAAATAAATTTCTCTCTTTTTATCAACTACAACTAAAATTCCCAATGCTTTGGTTAAAATTTCTTTTAACGAAGATTTGGGGTCAGATTTAAACAAAGTTACATCTGATTGTTTTGGACCTTCTTTATTTTCTCTTTGATAATGAATTAAGTGATTTTCAATTTTTCCTTCCCTTAATTTTAGTCTACCATTATTAACTTTAAAGTATGTATCAATTTGATGATCAACACCTTTAAAGTCGGCATTCTTTGATTTTAAGATTTCTCTTATCGCATCTTGATTGTTTGATTTTGCTTTGATTTCAATATTTATGTGTGCCATAGTTATTTGATTTCAGTTAGATATTAAAAACATTTTGGTAGGGCTGACTTTCAATTTCGTATAATTCCTGTTATATTCTCCGAAGGGCTGAAATTTAGTGCAACGTTCCGAAGGGAAATTTCAGAGTTTTGTATTTGAGAACTATTATTAATCTCGACCGAAGGGAGTCTATTTTTTAGAAAGAGCCCAGTCTTCAATTTCTTTGAAACCAACTTTAATGTTCATTTTAATTTCATCACTAATTTGTAAATCATCGACTTCTTCTGCTGAAATCCATTTGAAATCGTCATGTTCTTCACTTAATTTAATATTTTTAGTATCGTCATCTAATTCAACAAAATATACTAATTCAACAGTATGACGATTTCCTTTATCAGAAATGTAAGTGAATACTCGATATGGATGTAACGCTATGACTTTGAGATTTACTTCTTCCATAAACTCTCTTTCAAGACTTTCTTTTGGATGATCTCCAAAGTCAACTTTTCCTCCAGGTAATTCGTAATATCCTGTTAAGTAGGGTTCAGCAGAAGATCTTCTAACAACAAGAACTTTATTATTTTTTACAAGCAATCCTCCAACAGTGATTTTTTGATATTTTTCTGTCATATAAATAGATGAAATTAAGAATATTATAAAAGTTTCTAAAGGGACTCTTTCTTTGTTCTCAAATACAAAATTGAATATAACCCTTGTTATCTGTCCCGACGACTGAAAGGAGGAGAGTGCAGCGGGGTGCGTAGCGAAGCGGAGCAAGTTCACTTTTTGGCGACCTAATGTTTATTACATACTAGAATAATATGTTCCGGAATTTTATAATCTTTCAAGAAAGAAGGCGCCTCGTTAATAGGTTGTGGCTCAATAATTCTGATGATGCACATTTTTGAATCACTCAAACAACGAGTGTAAGTTTCAAGAGTCCAATGAATATCTCCAAATTCAATTTCAGAGCCATCTGTAAGTTTAACTTTTGATTTGAATTTAGAGCCATCTTTAAAATAAGAAAATCCGGGAAGATAAGTTTGGGATTCACACAAAGTTTTTTCAATCATTAAAGCAAGAGGATGTAAATCTGTAAATATCAACTGACCGGATTTTTTAAGGACTCTTGAAACTTCTTGAAATATTTTTTTGACTTTGTCCAATGTTGGAACATTCAGCAAAACCATATTCATAACAACAAAGTCAAAAGTATCATCAGCGAGTTGTTTGAGATTAGAACCATCAGCAACAAAAAATCCAAGATTTTTCACATTAGCATATTCTTTTTTGCAAATGTCAATCCATTTTTCAGAGACATCAACACCAATAACATTTGCCCCTCTCTCAACAAGAGAATGTGAAAAATCGCCAGAGCCACAACCTAAATCCAATACCTTTTTGTTTTTCACATCACCAAGAGCTTTGTGCAAAGCAGGAAAAACAACAAAAGGATGAAGTAGGGGCGCCTTCTTGTATTTTTCTAAAAATTCCGAGTCTTTATAATTTGAAACATCCATACTGTTAGGAACATATTATTTTCTTAATAAAGTTATCGTTGCTTTGAGCCAAAAAGTGAATTACAGATAAGCCCTGTTAAGTGACCCGAACGGAATGAAATGGAGTGAGAGCGCAGCGGGGTGCGGAGCGAAGCGGAGCAAGTTCACGGAGCCGCCGCCTAGAATACTTTAGTATAATCCCAAATCTTCAATAAGTTGTTCAATTTAGCAATCTTTACTTTTTTATCCTGCAAACATTCCAAAAGAACAGCCATTAAAGGGCCTCTCCAATCTTGTAGCAGTTGAGAAAGCAAAAATCTAACAAAGAATTCAGAAACTTCATCATCATTTCCGATGAATTGAATCTTGGCATCTTGAAATTTATCCATTAACTTGCAGAGTCTTTTATCCTGAATAAAAATTGCCCAAGATTCATCAATGCCTCTTGGAATTTCAAGATTTTTGCTTTCGTCCAAGATTTTTGGAATGTTTGCCTCTTTTTTCTTGAACTCATTCAAGGCAATATCCCGAAACTTACGATAATATTTCATCTTCTGGCTGACAACAAGCAATTTTAGAAAATCATTTATTTCCTCTTTTGAGCCGACAAGTTTAGGATATAATTTTGATTTTCCTATTTTTTCTAAAATTGCGTAGGCAACTTTATCGGGTTCTTTGTATAAGGGATATTGCCATTCAGGAATGTTTGCCATAATTATCATTTAAATTGAACAACTTTATAATGTTTGCGGCGGCGGAGTGAATTTCACTTAATCGCTGTTAGTTTCTCCGAATGAAATGAGGACGAGATTTTAGTGCAACATTCGGCGAAGCCGAAAAATCTCGAGTTCTGGGTTTGCCGAAAATTCGTTGTTATCGTAGTTGTTGAAAAATAAGTTATTAACTTTCAAGTGGTAAAATAAACGAAAGATTTATAAAGTATTGATTTATTCTTTATTGTATGACAAAAAATCATTTACCAGAATACAAAGGTTTTCCACTCGAATCAGTAGCGAAAGGAATTGGAATTGGATTGATTGGAGCATCTTATATGCTAAATATGTTTGGAATGGACAACACTGAAACATATGCGATTGGTGGAGGTTCATTGCTAACCGCAGGAGTTTTAGCAGATGGAGTAAGATATGCAAGAGCATATTTTAATGAAAAGTTGGACATTCTAAAAAATCAAGACAATTCTGGAGAGTTGGAAAAGAAACTAAAAGAATAAATCTTTCGTTCTATATTTTTTATTTTTCAACAATTTCGTTAAAATTTTGTTAGGTAAGTTATGAAGTAATTTTGTGAGTTTTTTCTTTATGATTTTAACGAAGATAAGAACATTAGAATTTTCGGTAGCGAAGCGTACCTGTAAGGTAAACCCAGAATTGAAACTAATGTCTGTTAGTAGACCCGAAAAATCCGAAGGATTTTGAGAGTGCAACGAGGCGAGCGAGATTAATTTTAGCAATTTTTAAGGGTGGGGGAAGGCATGCCGATAACTTATTAAACTAATACTTTATACTAAATTTATGGAAGTTAACCTTGAAGAATTAGCCAGATTTTTGATAAAGGCAAAATCTGAAGCGTGGGCAGGAGATGGAAAAGAAATTCTGCCACAGAGACCGGGCTTTAAAGAATTAGAATTTATAGAAGGACCTTGGGAATATAGGGACAGCTATGTCGGATATTTTATGGCGCCGGGACAAGAATATGTAAGATTCCAAGGTCAGCCAATTTGGGCAATGGCATATAGTGGCGGAATGACGCAGGAAAATATAGGAAATAGAGATTTTGCCAAACAGACATTTACATTTCTCAAAAAAGCATTAAAATTGGTTGAAGTAACGAGACCATTTAGAGGTCCTGAAAACTTCCATGAGGGAGAATGGGAATATAAAGATTCGAGCGATGGAGATATTAAAGATTTTAAAGGAACAGAACAAATTCTTTATCAAGGAAAGGAAGTTTTCAGACAAAATTATTGTGGTGGGCTAATTCTTTCTAAGTAGGCATGCCTTCGGGCGGGGGATGGTATAACTAAAATTAATCGAGCGAAGAGTTTTTGCGTAGCAAAAATTTCTACTAACAGGCTTTTAACGAACTTTGCTAAATTTTAATTTATTAAGTGTTAAAAGTCCTGAATTTTAACAATGCCTTTGAAAATTTTGTTTCTATTACGAAATTAAAACTTAGATTTTTAATGCTGTTTTTATTTTAATGATAATGGCTTATATTCCTCTTGGTATTGATTCTGCTGTGAGGAAAGAATGTAAAAGGAGAAGATTATCAAACAGAACAGTAAAGACATATCTTTACTGTATTAACAGATTTTTAAACTGGAGTAAAAAGGACTTGGGAAAAATCAGCAAAAAAGATGTCCGGGAGTTTCTCAATTATTTATCAGAAAAAAACCTGTCTGGAAATTCCCTTAATATTTACCATATGGCTTTAAGATTTCTATTTACACAGGTTTTGGAAAAGAGAATGTGGATTGATATAAAATACTCAAAAATTCCTGAGAGAATCCAGAGGTTTCTGACAAAAGAAGAAGTCAGGAAATTATTAAATGCAATTTCAAACTGGAAACATAGGTTAATGATTGAATTCCTATATGGTTCTGGTTTAAGAGTTTCCGAACTACTAAATATTAAAATTAAGGATTTAAACCTTGAAAAAAATTTTGGATTTATAAGAAATGGTAAGGGAGGAAAAGACAGAATCATCTTAATTCCTTTTGTCGTTAAAGAAAAAATAAAAAATCTAATCAAAATTGGAAATTTAAAAGAAGATGATTTAATTTTTATGAGTAACAGAAAAAGAAAATATTCTGTTAGGAGTATTCAAAAAATAGTTAGAAATGCCTCAAAAAAAGCAAAACTTAAAGAATGGAAAGAAGTTCACCCGCATACATTAAGACATAGCTTTGCAACTCATTTAATTGAATCAGGAAACAGCCTTAATGAAGTCCAATCTGTTTTGGGACATAAATCTCCTGAAACTTCAATGATTTATGTTCACTCAAACCCGGAAAAATTGATAAATATAAAAAGTCCTTTAGATAATTAAAAGTATGGCTCTTGTCATAAAATCCAACATAAAAAAAGTGGTGCGTGAATTAGACAAGGAAAATGCTGTTACAAGTGTTGCTGAAGAAGTTGGGGTTGCACTAGATAAAAAAGTAGAAGAAATTCTTGACGAAGCGATAAAACGTGCTAAAGCAAACGGACGAAGGACTTTACAGGCACGAGATTTGTAATAAAAATATAAAAACTCTTTCTGGTTTTTTCTTTATATGGAAAGAATAAAAAAAGAAAATAAAGAGAAAATTATGGAGATGCTTAGAAAAGCCGGAAGTGAAGAATATGAGATTTCATGGGATGATGCAGGAATTCCATATAAGCAAAAGAAAAAAACAGAGATTAAAAGGGGCAAGAAGTCAAGGGCAAAGGGAGCAAAATTTGAATTAAGAGTTAGAAAAGATTTGGAAAGTAAAGGTAGAATCGTCGATAAATGGAGCAATAATGTTGACTTAGAAAAAGAGGAGATGTTTCCTGCGAAACGAAATTATAATCCTTTTTTCAAGGTTATGACAATTGGTACAGGATTCCCTGATTTTATTTCAATTAAACATATTCACGACGGGTTATATAGTGTTATAGGAGTAGAAGTTAAAACTAACGGGATTCTTTCAAAAACAGAAAAAGAGAAATGTGCATGGTATCTAAAAAATGAAATTTTCTCTGAAATTTGGATTGCGAAAGCTTTTAAAAATGGAAAAAAAATAGAAGTTGGATATGATAACTTTTCAGAGAAATATGGTCAAAAGTACAACAAAGCTTAAAATTAGTTATTTGCTGATAAATTTATGAAGCAGAAGTTATGTTTTCTGTTGACTTTTTTGGTTTTTTTATTTGGTATACAATCAATTCAGGCAGTTTGTGATGAAGGACAAATTGACATAAACAGCGCTCCTTTGGAGGATTTGGATAAAATAACATGGGTTGGCCCTGCTACAGCTGAAAAGATAATTGCCGCGAGGCCATTTGGTTCTGTAGATGACTTGATAGATGTAAGTGGAATAGGTGAAGTAAAGCTGGATGATATAAAATCACAGGGGCTTGTATGTGTTGAAAATGAAGAAAAAGAAGATACTAAAAAAAACGATGAGAGTAATGTTGAGGAAGAAAAATCTAATAGTATAAGTGGTAATGTGGTAAATGAAGAACAAACAGATAATCTTGAATCAAAACAAGCAAACATCATTGCGCCAACAATATTCCTCAATGAACCTTCAGAAAATACTGATTCAAAAGGTATAAAAGACGATAATGATAATATTTCTGATATAAATAAATATGCAATGTATGGATTCATAGCATTCTGTGTTTTCATCGTGTTGCTGTTTGTTTTAAGAAGAAACAAAATAAAAAATGAAATCGTCTGAAAACATAAATAAAGTAAATGCCATTTTAATAATTGAAGTTATAGGCAAACCAGCAGAGCACTTAAAGGAAACACTTCAGGACATCACAAAAAAAATCAGCGAAGAAAAAGGAGTTAAAATTGTGAATAAAAAGGTAAACAATCCCGTAGAAATGAAAGAGCATGAGGGTTTTTTCACAAGCTTCGCCGAAATAGAAGTTAGTGTTGATGAAATTCTTTATTTGGTTATGTTAACATTCAAATATATGCCGGCCCATATAGATATAATACAGCCTGAAAAAATCTCCACAACAAACAACGACTTTAATGATATACTAAATGAAATAACTAGGAGACTTCATGGATATGATGAAATCGCTAGGATTTTGCAGACTGAAAAAATAATTCTTGAAAACAAGCTAAGGGAAGTTTTGGGTGAAAAAATGCCAATTCCTGAAGAAGTGAAAACTTCTTCAAAGCCAAAGAAACACATTAAGAAGAAATAGTTATCTCCTTTCAACAAACTTCCCAAAATCCGGGACGCTTTTGACTTTCTTATATTTTCTTAAATAAAACCACAAAACCGCCAATATAATAATTATTAGAATTGTCCAGCCGATTATTTGGTTTGTTGAACTTCCTTCTTGAATTTCCTCGCAAACTCCAATACAACAAATTCCGTCGGAAGCATATTTCACGTCGCCAGAACATTTCATTCCTGAAGAACAAATAACACCATTTATTTCAGAGCATTTCTCAATAACTGCCTCAATTTCTTCACCTTCTCCATTAATAGGAACGTAATCCCGTATAAGATTCAAGCGAATTACTAAATAATCGTAGGTGTTGTTTGCAAACACAGATATTTTTCCTTCAACTAAACCATCTTCCTTTCCAGAGACAATTCCGATATCAATCCTTACTGAAGAGTTTTTTTCTATTCTTTCTATTTTGTTTTTGGAAAGAGACAAATATGGTTTCAGAGAATCGGATATATCCAAAGAAACATTTGTAATTTCGTCGCCGAGGTTTGTGATGTAAACAATCCTTTCTGTATTTGAATTCGTCGACATTGAAACATTTAATACTGATGGTTCAAATCTGAAATTTGTTTCGTTTCCAGAAATAGATAAACTTTCTCCATTTTCTTCGAACAAAGAATAAACAATGATTTCATAAGATGTATTCTCACTTGATAATTCAACTGTATTTATTTCCTGCTTGTTAAAATCCACTATATCAAAAAGGATTTTTTCTTTTTCTCCGGGAAATACTGAAACCGAATTCTCTGAATCAGACGAGTCACTGCTGAAAAAGCTTTCAAAAAACCCTTTTTCCTCTTCAACATTATTTATGTTTACATTTATTGTTATTTCATAATCTTTAATATTTGTGACTTCAAGCGAGAAATCTTCATCAGCAACTACAAATCCCGGTTCAACACTGAAATCTGCCGTATTTTCATTTATCGAGAAATTTTTTGTCAAATCAGATTCCACAATGCTTCCTGACTGAAAATATTTTGCGTCTTTTATTAAAATTGAGTAATTTCCTGGGTTTTTTCCTTGCAGTTGCGCATAAATGTAAAAGGCATTGTCTATCTTCTCAACATTTAAGATTACTGAAGTTCTTACATGGTCCCTATAAAATTCAACATCATTTTCAGTTATTGACTCATAAAAATTTCCTGTAACTTTCGCAATTAAGGTCTCGCCTTGATTAAACTCTGAAGGCATTTCTATTTCTGCTGCAAATACTACTGGAACCAAAACTAAAACAAAAAAAAATATCAAACCACTTTTCATATATTAACGTGGTAAAAAGAGTTTAAAAGTTTAATTTAATTAACATGCAACAAATAAGATAAATACTTAAAAATAGAATTTTTGTATATTAATGATGGTGGATAATAGAGAAAATTTGGAAGAAAAAGTTGAGGTTTATCTTCCTGCAAGTAACTTTGAAATGTTAAATCATCTAGTTACTGGAGAAAAACCTGTACGTCCAGTTGAAATGAACATAAGAGATTATAATGATTTCAGAAAAATTGCAATTGGCTGTATGGTTAGCGTTTTTGTACTTTTCGGCGTTGACAGATGCATGTACATAAATAGAGAATATAATGGTTCATTATTAAAGGCGTACAACGCTTTTATAGAAGAATTAGATAAAACCCCTTCTTATGCTTATCCTAGTTCATGATTAGAACCATACATTTTCTAATTGTTTAATCTTAAATTCTGAAAAAACTCTCGCTCGTAAACTCACTCGAAATTTGATGTAATTGTTAATTTAAAGTTTGGTTTAGTATTAATGGTTTTTAAGGTGGTGGTTGGGGAGGATGGTGAATAGAGATAAATAGGCACAGAAAAAGTAATGTCATATTAAAAATCACTTACTCATTTCTTTCAACTTTCTCAAGACTTCATCAACTTCTGACTGCGCTCTCGATTTTGGTGCTTTTATTGGTGGTCTATGGTGCACTTGTCCTGGAATGATTCTTCTCTGACTTGGCTGAAGTGGCGGGAAACCTGGAGGACCTCTTCTAAATCCTGCTTCATTGTATTGGCTTCCTGAATCTCCTCCTGACTTTGATTTCATCCTGAATAAAAGTGCCCTTAACTTATTTCTGAAAATTATTCCTAAAACTACAACGATAATCAACGCCAAAATAATCCAAATCCAAAGATAATTTAATTTTGATTCTGGTTTTGAAGTTGAATCTGAAACACAACATATATCACTGCTGAAATCACATGATGCAGAAGTTTCTGTTTCTCCGCTCAAGCAACCGTTGATTCTACATATCCCTCCTGTTGATTTACATGCCGAGGTAATACCTGAACCGGAATCAGAAGATGGAACTTGACAAAATCCGTTAACACAACAAATCTGTCCTGAACTTATATCTGAAGCACTCACTTCAGCAGAACCAATTCCTGCACAAACTTGATTTGAAGCACAGATTTCTCCTCCTTGATTAAAACATGTGTTTAATGCCTGCTGTTCGCTACAACAAACAAAAGCTCCTGTACATGAATAATCTGAAAGAACTTGCCCGTTGCAATTTATCTGGGATGCACAATAATATCCAGAAGCGACGCAGTCAATTATTCCTGTTCCTGAATCATCTCCTATGCTTCCAGCGACGTTATCAGGCCATATTGAATACAAAAGGAAAGCTGTGTTTCTTATATTTCCAGAATCCCAGCAACCGTCTGCTCCTTGCACTTCATTCAAAAGCCAGTCAATTGAATCTGTTTTTTGGGAAATAATGTCGTGCTGAAATGGATACAAAGCAACAGAAGTTCCGTAATATCTATCGCCTGAAAAAAGCCACCATTTACTATTTATCTGTTTACCGAGTAATTTGTTTTTGTAATCAATTTCTCCTGTAAGGTAATACAAAAATGATTCTGGAAGAACATCTGGATTATCTTCGGCAGTTACAATAAGGTAAGGCAAATAAGCAGAAATATCATTGCCCAAAAAGTCCAAAGAAAGCGCAGCCCACAAACTTCCTTCGTAACTGCAGGAGGCTCCTTGCCTGAAACAAAAAGAATTTACTTTTTCCGCTGTTGTTCCTTGTGCAGATGAGGAATGAGTCAATTCAGAAACGTAAATCGTATCTGAATCTTGTTTTTTGTAAAGAAGTGTTGTCAAAAATTGCTGGTTGCATGAAATTTCAAATTCTTGGCCAAAACAAAGCTGATTTACCTCGAGCCAATATCCATTATCTGAAATTGTAAAACAACTACCTCCAGATAATGAATTTATTTTTTTATCCTCGTTGATAGATAAAGTGTTTGAGTTTGAATAAGTAATAGTGCATGAAGTTGCCTCTGGACTTTCAATCTGCAAAAACCATTCAAGCCCTGTTGAAGTTCTGTTTTGTGACAAAAGCCATGATTCTGCGTCTGATAAATCATTACCCTTCAAACCTAAAACTGCCTGGGAAGTATATTTTAAATCTGATTTAAATCTTGAATCAGAAATTAATTCAGCTTTACATTTTTCCGTAGCCAAAAAGGAAAAAATTTTTTCTTCTGGAGACAAACCTGAGCAGGTTTTGTCATCAATTTTTTCATTTAAACATGCGTAAGCATTATCAACTTTGCAATCATCATCCCCTTCCTCACAAACCTCTTGGGCTAAAACAAAACTCAGAAAAAACAGCATTATCAAGCCGAACAAAACCACTTTTTTATTCATATAAAAGATAAAGCAATCTAGTTTTTAAAATTATCCTAACTTTTTTTATTTTTAAATTTTTTAGAGGCCGTCGATGATAAAGATTTTTTTACCATGTAATTAACAGGATTTTTGTATCTCATTTCTTCTTCTGTTGGCGTTAAGCCAATTCCTTTGTAATAATCTTTGTCAAAATTCGGAGGCGGAACTATTTTATTTCTGTAAGACCACAAAAGTTGTGCTTTCAAATAATTATCCTTCAATGGTGGCTTATTTTTTTTATTCCATTCGCTTATTTGCTTTTCAACTTCATCTTTTTCCATCCCTATTGAACGGAATAAATTTGTTAAAATAAACAGCGACCTTTTTTTTCCGTCTGCAACTCCTTTGAGAATTGTCTGAATCGTCGGAGGAAATATATTCTCAGATATGTTTGTAATTTTTACAGGTTTGAAGTCTTCCCTAATTTGAGTTTTCTGACTTACAGACAAAATATTTCCTTCCTGAGCATTCCAATCGAGAGCCTGAACCAAAAGTTCTGTTGCTTCACCTTCTTCCACTTCAGGCATGAATTCTCTTGTTTTTACTTTTAGTGGATCTGCATCTTTTGGCTGGAAATCATCAATCTCATCAAGGCTTATCACGACGCTGGCGAGAGCTGTTTTTTCATGTAAAGAATAAGGCATCCTGAATAAGTGACGGGGAGAAACAAGAATTATGTCAGGAAGAGCTTCCTTATTCCAGGATTCTTCTTTATTCTGGAGAGATTCAAATTTTTGAGAGATGGTTTTATTATCCTTAACATCAGTAATAAAATTACCTGATCTTTGTTTATCACTCCCAACTCCTTTCATCATAATATCTTCAGATCCCCCTTCTCTTTTTATATATTTAACAGAATCATATTTCGAATTTTCATAATTTAATTCATTAATTTTTCTCGTTGTCTCTTTTTTTGTTTTTTCAGTAATATACTTTGAGATTATTCTCGCCCACTCTGGATACATGTCAGATGTCTTTACATCATTAATTTCTTTTGGGAAAGCCTTACATGGGATGATTATATGAAATCCTTTATTACCGCTGAATTTCAATCCAAAATTTTTCACACCGTGAAAATTCAAGACTTTTATTATTTGTTTCGTAAGAATTTTGCTGTAATCTAGATATTTGCTGTCGATGTCAATTAAAAAATCCCACCCTTTCCTTAATTCATTCAACTGTTCACTTGTTAAGTTTGTTGATAATTTTAACGGGTCTTTCCATAATTCAATTGAGCAATGAAAACTTGTCGCCCCTTTTCTCACAAGTTCAAAAATATCTCCTTTGTACTGGAGAGAGTCAGGGCGTTTTCCAAATGCCTCAAAATGCCGTGGGGAAATTTCTCTGTCTTTTGAAAAGCTGAAAATTGCTTCCTGCACGTCGCTTCTCGAATAATATAGAGAAGTAATTTTTTTTATCTTTTCCTCTCGCACATCCATAAAAAATAATAAAGTAAAATATTTATATAGTTTCCTTACACTGGTCGATTAAGCGATGTTTAGAAAATTTATATTTTCTCTATACTCCAGAATAACAATGCTTAAAAGAAGCGCTTTTTTGATATAAAAATGCTAGTAAAGCTTGAAAACCCGGGTGTGCTGTCAAAAGTCGTTGAGATACTATCTGAGATTGTCACAGAAGTCAGGATAAGAATCAGTGAATTCGGGATGAGCATCACAGCAATGGATCCCGCGAATATTTCGATGCTTAATTTCAAAATTCCAAAGTCATCTTTCAGCCAGTTTGAAGCAGGTAATGAAGTCCTAGGAATAAACTTGGATAATTTAAAGCAAATACTAAAAAGATGCAGTTCCGGTAGTTCTTTGATTTTGGAAAAGAAAGAAAATCTTTTGAGTATAAAAATTCAGGACAGAATAAAAAGAAATTTTACACTGAACTTAATAGAAGTTGAAAGTGAGGAAATTGATTTTGATGACAAAATATCAAGAATGAATTTTACAGCAAGTGTTGAAATAAATTCCGTTGACTTGGTATCGTCAATTGAAGATTGCTCTGTTGTTTCAGATGCATGCTCATTCATGATTGATACTGGAAAATTCATTGTCGAAGCCAAATCCCTTAATTCGGCGATGTCGGAGTTTTCAGGAGATGAGGCAAAAATTCAGGGAAAAGAATGCAAATCAAAATACAGTCTTGAATACATGCAAAAGTTCATGAAGGGAGCAAAATTGTGTGAAAAAACAGTCTTGCAATTTTCAGAAGACCATCCATTGAAAATTTATTTCAAAAATAAAGATATGGAGTTAAGTTTTGTACTCGCTCCACGGGTCGAAACTGAGGACTGATACGTTCGCAATAAGTTGCTCACATTTATTCTATACTCCAATCCTGCCTTCGGACAAGGATTTCCGTAATTAATCTTAATGTCATAAAAATTATAATGCAAGTTAAAGCAAGGTTTGTGTTAACAGACTTATATCAAATTTGCGAGTGGAAACGAGCAAGTATTTTAAGCGAGCGACTTTGGAGCGAGCTGAAGTTTGTAATCATAAGATATTAGTTAATTTAAAAATTCCAAAGAATTTTTAAATTAGAATCGCATAATTCTATCATGAATAAAAAGGGTGGTTTTAATAAGTCTGGTCAGATAACAATTTTTATTATTCTTGCAGTAATTATCGTCGCTGGAGGTGTTATACTCTATTTTATTTTCCCAGAAGCAACCACTGGTTTTGGAGTGAGCACAAATAATCCAAATTTGTACATACAAAACTGCATGGAAGATGAAATTGAGAATAATGTGGACATTATTTCTTCACAAGGAGGTAGCATGAATCCGGAAAATTTTATTTTGTATAAAGACGATAAAATAGACTATCTTTGTTACACGAGCGAATTTTATGTTTCATGCGCGATGCAACAGCCATTATTAAAACAGCACATCGAAGAAGAAATAAAAGAAAGCATCAAAGACGAAACTGATTCTTGTTTTAATTCGTTAGTTGAGGATTTTGAAAACCAAGGATATGATGTAAACCTTGTTAGGGGAAAAACAACAGCAGAGATTTTACCTAAAAGAGTTGAAGTCACATTTGAAAACGATTTAACATTGACTAAGGAAAATTCTGAGAGGTATGAGAAAATAGTTGTGACAGTTAACAAGAATATTTATGAATTAATGAGCATTGCTAACAGTATCTTGAATATGGAGGCGCGTTATGGAGATTCCGAGACGACAATTTACATGAATTATTATCACGATTTAAAAGTTGAAAAGCTGGAGCAAAATGACGGAAGCACTATTTACATATTAACAAACAGGGACACAAATGAAAAGTTCCAGTTCGCTTCGAGGAGCGTCGCATTCCCACCGGGAATTTAAAAAAATGAAAATTAACAAAAGACACATTAACGAATAAATAAAAGAAATAATAAAATCAAAATGTTAAATAAAATAAATATGATGAGAATTTAATATGGAAAGGAAAAGGGGAAAGCAGGAACTGGAACATGCACCAGAAAGTTGTGAAAGATGTAGTGCTAATCAGCCAAATATTTTCTTAGTAAATGATAAAGAATGGGCCGAAGTAGTTAAAGGTATTTATCCTTTGGAGGTCTCTCTTTGTGAAAAATGCTATGATTTTATTAGAGAAGGAAAAAATATCAAAAAGGGTAAAAGGAAGCATTTGAAAATCTGGGATTATGGGAGACAAAAATGAAGAAAATAAGTTTTGCAATTTTTTTGTTGGGGATTTTTTTTGTTACTCTTAGTTTTGTGAATTTTGTTTCAGCACAAACGCAAAGCACTTACTGTGCTGAAAAAACCATTGACGGTGCGTGGTGTCAGAATGTTCTATTGGACAAGGTAGACCAAAGTTTTAGATATGTTCCTACAAGTTGCGAGGCAACATCTTATTGCAAATTAGGGACATGCGTTAATAATCAAGAAGGAATTTGCATGGAAAACACTCCTGAAATAGTCTGTGAGCAACCACAAGGAGATTCTGCAGGAGGGGTATGGTTTGATGCAAAAGCAGATGAAATTCCTCAATGTTCCCTCGGCTGTTGTTTAGTTGGAGATCAAGCCGCCTTCACAACTCAGGTAAGATGCATACAATTATCCTCTTTATATGGATTAGAAACAAATTACAGGACAGACATAAAAAATGAAGCACAGTGCATCGCAACTGCAACATCTGGAGCGAAAGGAGCATGTGTTTTTGAAAGGGATTTCCAGAGAACATGTAGATTAACGACGCAAAGTGAATGCACTCAGATTAGTAGTCAAGGAGGAAGTTCAAATGCTGAATTCCACGAGGGATTTTTGTGTTCTGCAGGACAATTGGCGACAAACTGCGGACCAAGTGAAAAGACAACCATCATTGAAGGAAGGGATGAAGTTTTCTTTGCTGACACTTGCGGAAATGTAGCAAATATTTACGACGCAAACAGGCAAAATGATCAAACTTATTGGGAAAAAATTGTGTCTAAAGCAGAAAGCTGCGGATTCAACAGCAACAATGGAAATGCCGGAAGTGCTGTTTGTGGAAATTGTGATTATTTTCTTGGTTCTACAGGAAAGGCATATGATAGGACTTTAGACTCATCCAAACCAAGATACGGAGATTATATTTGCAGAGACTTAAGCTGTGATTATCAAGGAGAAACATACAAGCACGGAGAAACATGGTGTGAAATTCCGAGTGAGAACGGAAAAAATCTTCCAGGAGACAGATATTTTAGAAATGTGTGTTACAATGGAGAAGTCACTGTTGAACCATGTTCTGATTTCAGGCAGGACGTTTGTTTGCAAGATGACATAGATGGATTCAGAACAGCTGCATGCCGTGTTAACAAATGGCAGGATTGTGTAGCACAGGAAAAAAAATTAGATTGTGAGAATGAAGACAAAAGAGACTGTTCATGGATACTAAATGATAAACCAAAAGATGAAGATGATGGAAAATGCACTCCAAAATTCGCTCCTGGATTTGATTTCTGGCAGGCATCATCAGAAGGAGTCAGCGACGCTGAATCTTTATGCGCTGTTGCGGACAATAAATGCACTGTAGTTTTTGAGAAAGGATTACTTGGAGGTTGGGAATGTAAACAAAACTGCGAATGCCTTACAGACAAATGGAAAGAAGACCAAAACAGAATGTGCGTCGCACTCGGAGATTGTGGAGTCAGCACTAATTACATCGGGCAAAAAGGGTATTACACAATTAAAGATTTGATAACGAAACAAGACTAAAAATAAAAAATGAAACTAAAAAAACAAACTTCAAAATTCAATCGAGTTAAAGGAATTTTTTTGATTTTAAATGTAATTGCTTCAATGTTCGCTTTCGCTGCAATAATTGGAACATTTAATGTTGGTTTTGTTGGCGGTAATGGAACTGATGATTGTAGTATATATGATCTTACTTTAGAAGTTGGATTATATAATGATTGTATTCAAAGAAATGAGTTATCACCTGAATTAGCATTTGGGGGGGGATTGGCAAATGCGCCAAATCCGACGACTGATGCTCCAGTTGCTAAAGAACCCGGAGGAATTGCTGGAGCATTGGGAATTGAAGGATCATATGGGTACCTTGTAAATGATTTTTTTTACGCCGCTGCAATTGCTGCTACAGTTTATTCGGTTGGAACTTTTTTAGGTGTTGATGAAAGCGCTGTAGATGCTGCAACAAAAGCTGCATTTTTTGGAGTGTTAGTAAATAATGCACTTAATTCTTTTGTTGAGCAAGGAATTTTCCCTTCTTTTGTAACAAAAGCAGGTGTGGATCTTGGGTTTTTGGGTTTGGGCACTGTCTCTATATTCACAGTTGCGTTGGCTGTTGCGATTCTTGTTTTCATTTTAACATTTAAAAAAACAGATACAAAAATAGTTGAATTTTCCTGTTTGCCGTGGCAAGCACCGACAGGAGGAGCAAATTGTGAAAGGTGTAATGATGGAAATCTTCCATGCAGCGAATATCAATGCAGGTCTTTGGGACAAGCATGTCAAATAGTTAATGCAGGAACTCAAGAAGAAAAATGTGTTTGGGTTAACAGGCAGGATGTAAATCCTCCGACGATAGAACCTTATGAAGACGCGTTGTTGGATAATTACAAATACTCTCCTGACAACACTATATCTCCCCCAGATAGAGGTGTAAAAGTTTTGAACACTTTGTCATCAGATGGCTGCGTTCCCGCATTCACTCCGTTGAGATTTGGTGTTAAATTAGACGAGCCGGCAAAATGTAAAGTTGATATATTGAGAAAAAATACTTTTGAAGAAATGGGAATTTTCATGTCTTCAGGACTTTTGAGATATAATCATACTTTTGCATTAAGTCTCCCAAGTCCAAGTTCATTGAGTTCAGAAAACATAACTCTTCAAAACGACGGCAATTTTGAATTGTACACAAGATGTGAAGATGCAAACGGAAACTCAAACACAGGAACATTTGTCTTCAAATATTGCGTCGATAAGGGACCTGATACAACACCTCCTTTAATTGTAGCTACAAGTTTAATAAATAAAATGCCTGTTGCATTTAACAAAACATCTGTGAACCTTGATGTTTACGTGAACGAACCGGCAACATGTAAATGGAGTCACAACAATCGCGATTATGAATCAATGGAAGAAACAATGAGTTGTGCAACAAGTGTATTTGAGTACAATGCACAAATGTTGTACAAATGTTCAACAACCTTGACAGGAATAAAAAGTCAAACTGAAAATAAATTCTATTTCAGATGTGAAGACAAACCAACTTCTCCTGAAAATGAGAGAAATATGAACACTGAATCGTATGAATTTTCAATATTGGGAACAAGGCCGTTGGTAATTGATTCTATAACTCCAGATAATGAAACAATAAAAGATTCAACACAAAGCATCAAGGTTAAACTCAATGTTAAAACATCTGCGGGATACCAAGAAGGCAAAGCGATATGTTATTATAGCAACACAGGAAATGAAAACAGTTATATAAAATTCTTCAAAACTGATTCATATCAACATGAGCAAGAATTGTTTTTAGTTGCAGGAAGTTATGATTATTTCATAAAATGCACTGACCTTGGAGGTAATACCGACGTGGAAACAATAAACTTTGAAGTTGAAACAGATTTAAGTTCTCCAATCATTGTAAGAGCATATAAAGAAGACAACTTTTTGAAATTAATTACAAGCGAAACCGCGAGCTGTGTTTACTCAACATTCAGCTGCAACTACTTGTTTGAGGAAGGAACAGAAATGAATACAATAGGAGAAGTAAATCATTTCACGCAGTGGAATCCTTCAAACATACTTCATGTGAAGTGTCAGGACGAATTCGGAAACCAGCCAAATCCTGATGTCTGCAGTATAAAAGTCAAGCCGAGTGATTTCTAATTTTATTTAAAAAACTTTTATAAGCCGTGCTTCATTTATTTTTACATGAAAAAGCAAGGACAATTCAATTTATCTTTCGGTATGATTTTCTCGATAATTCTTATAATAATATTTATTTCATTTGCATTCTACGCAATAGGAAAATTTCTTGAGTTGCAGAACTCTGCTCAAAGTGGGCAATTTTATACTGATTTCCAGAGTGATATAGATAAAATGTGGAGAAGTTCGCAGGGAAATCAGGAAGTCGAGTATATAGTTCCTAATAAGGTGGAGTATGTTTGTTTTATTGATTATTCGTCTCCAGAAAGAAGGATGTATGTTGGATTTTACGAGGATTTAGAGCAGAATTACTACGAAAACGAAAATTTGTTTTTTTATCCGTTAGGTTCCTCTGAAGGAATTGATTCAAGGGAAATGAAAAATATTGATTTGACAAAAACAACTGAAAATGAAAATCCGTTATGTGCTGAAAACATCAACGGTAAAGTCAATTTTGTGATAAAAAAAGATTTCGGAGAGAACTTGGTTACAATTGAGAAATAATATGAAACAAAAAAGAGGTTTACAGATTTCTTTTGCTTGGCTGTTTGCAATAATTGTTGGAGCAATTATTTTATTTCTTGCAATTTATACTTCAATACAAATAATAGAAACTGAAGAAACAGCTTTAGATGCACAAACGGCAAAGGAAATAAGTATTTTGTTAAATCCCCTCGAAACTGGTTTTGAAACTGGCACTTCAAATTCTGTAATAGTTCCAACTGAAACAAGGATTTATAATAGATGCAGCAACGAAGGTTTTTTTGGTAGGCAAATAATAAAAGTTTCTCAGCAAAATTTCGGTGAATGGACAGAAACAGATATTGATATTGGTTTTGAGAATAAATATATTTTTTCGGGGAACTTTGAAGAAGGGAAAAAGTTTTTCCTCTTTTCAAAACCTTTTGAATTTCCATTCAAAGTTGCTGATTTAATATATTTGACTTCTTCAGAAAAGAAATATTGCTTCATTGAACCTCCTGAAAGTATCAGTGATGAAATATCAAACCTTAATCAAGAAAATCTGATTTTGGAGAATTGCTTAATAAATAGCATAAGAGTCTGTTTCAATTCAGGAAATAATTGTGATGTTGAAGTTAGTTATAATGGAAAATACTTAGACAAAAATAACGAGAGAATGTATTTTTATAGCGATTCTTTGATGTATGCAGCTGTTTTCTCTGACAAAGAAGTTTATGAATGCCAATTAGAGAGAATAATGCAAAAGGCAGAGCAATTATCTAAATTGTACGTCGACAAATCTAATTTAATAGCTGGAGAAGGATGCTCGACAAATTTAATTCAAGACTTAAATGAAATTAGTAGCTTAGAAGGAAGTTTCAGTGATTCTGTTGATTTGGATGGTTATATGATTAATTTAGCAGAAAACATTGAATCAAAAAATAAAGTAATAAATTGCAGACTATGGTAGCGAGAGGCTCCTCGAACATCGATGGCAAGCCTTCGCTTAACCTTCCTTTAAAAACTGCCCATAGCTGATGAAAAAATGAAACAAAAAAAAGCGCAGATGAAAATTCAGCAGATGGCGTTCATGCTTTTAGCTGTGACGCTGTTTTTTGTTTTTGTTGGTTTGTTTATTTTTATGATTGCATATTCTGGATTAAAGGATTCAGCATCAACTTTAGAAGAAAAGAACGCATTACTTTTAGTAACCAAATTAGCAAATTCTCCTGAATTTTCATGTGGTGGTTCATTTGGAAATGAAAAAACTAATTGCATCGACGCAGATAAAGTCATGGCGTTGAAAACAAATTCAAACAAATATTCAAATTTTTGGGGTGTTGATAGTATTGAAATTAGAAAAATTTATCCTGTTGCATATGGTGTAAGAGTAGAGTGTACCCTTACAAATTACCCTCAGTGTGATATTATAAAAATTCTAGACAATGGAATAAGCAGTGAATTTTCGAACTTTGTTTCCTTATGCAGAAAAGAAAACATTGAAGGAAAAGTTCATGACAAATGCGAAATCGCGAAAATAACAGTGAGTTATGGGGGAGATAATGAATAAAAAAAACAAAAAAGCACAGGAAGAAATGGTTGGGTTTGCACTTATAATAATTGTTGTCTCAATAATTTTGATGATTTTCCTAGCCTTTTATTTGAACAGAGAACCGAAAAAAGAAACTGTTGAAAGCTACGAAGCTGAGAGTTTCACTCAGGCATTCTTGCAGTATACAACTTCATGCACTGATAATTTTGAGTTTTTAAATGTACAGGATGTGATTTATGAATGTGACATCAGAAATACCTGCGCCAATGGAGAAGATCCTTGTGAAGTGCTTGAAAGAAATTTGAAAGGAATTTTGGGAGAAAGCTGGAATGTGAAAACTGGAAGTCCTGTAAAAGGTTATGAATTAAATATAGTTTCATCAAAGTGGGTAATATTAAATATCTCTGAAGGTCAGAAAACAGTGAATTCGAAAGGCTCGGCTCAATACTTACCAAAAGATGTGGATATTTACTTCGTTGCGTATTATTAGCTACACTTTAACGTGAATTGTGATTTTGTCAACAACAACTTCCGGCTTGTGTCTGATTCTTTGCTTTGTTTTTTCCTCTACTAATTCAATAAAACCGAATCTTTCAAGAAGCTTTATGTCATCACTTACAGATTTGAATCCCCGTTCTAGTTTCTTTGCCAGTTCATAGATAGAACCTGGATTTTGGGTTTTTATGACATGTAAAACCCTTGCTTTTTCATTGCTCAAAAGCTGTCTCAAAGAAGCCAAATCAGAAAAATCAAACTCTTTTTTTGAAGTTCCATGCTTTGCGAATATTGAGAAAGCTCCGTGAGACTCAATTATTGTTATTTCCCTTGTTTTTGATTTTTCAACCATTCTGATTTAATCACCGACGATAAAGTATATATATGTTTTTCTCTAATAGATATCTATAAAATATATATTTTCATTATATGTTGGTCCTTTATATATATGTTAAATAATATACTATATGTTAATAAAGCTTGTGTTCTATAAAAAATTTTTGTAAGCCTTAGATATAACTATGCCAAGGTAACAGCGTAACCTTTATAAATAAAATCTTAAAAAAGAGGGAGTTTTGAATATGACTCACTTGGTTTTGAGAAGCTTTTTAAAGGAAAATCTGTTTTGACTATAACTCTCTAAGAGAAAATAGAGGTTGTCTTAGACAACATAGTTATACAGATGAAAGGGGGTTAAAATTGGAACGATGTTTAATTTTAAAAAAGTATCGGCAATAGCCGCTAGTGGATTAATGATGGGTATGACAATGGGAATTGCAGCTGCTGCAAACTATCCAGCACCTTTTGTTGTTGGAGGAGCAGCAGATGTAGGAGTTGTCTACGGTACTGGAGCTGGAGTTTCTGTACTTGATGCTGTTGAAGCAGGTAATATACAAAGCAACTTGCAATCTTTCATGGGTACTGGAGCTGGAGGTTCAACAACAACCTCAACAAGCGGTGAAACAGTATCATTAGACACAGGTGCTACAAGAATTTACTTGAACACATCCTTGACAACTGCAAGAACCACTATAACGAAAACCGAGCTTCCAACAATACTGGCAGACACAACTTTTTCAGGAAATGTTGATGCAACATTAACACATTCTGTTAAGTTGAATTCGCAAGCTACAAATGCTGCAGGAGCAGATAACTCAGGAAAAGTTATATTTTCAAAGCAGCCAAAAAGCAATAACGATCCAGTTATTGGACTTAGCCTTGGAACAAGTGCAAGTTCAAACCCATTGTATAACGCTACAGTAACTTTCAAAGCAATTAACTTCTCACATGCAGATTCTGAAGGAGAAACAGTAAACCTTTTCGGAAAGGAATTTACAATAAGTACTGCTACAGACGCAACTAACTTAGTTTTATTCAGTTCTTCATCAGAAGTTACTTTGTCAAAAGTAGGAGCTGAAAATCCAACTGCAACAGTTACTGTTGGTGGTACTGATTACACCATTACACTCCTTAACGGAGATTCAACAACTGCAACTGTCACAATAAACGGTGATAGTAAAACAATCACAGAAGGTAACTCCAAAAAAGTTGGAGGAATTGATGTGGCTGTAAAAGATGTTGTTGCATCTGATGTAGGAGGTATAACTGCAACATTGTTAGTTGGTGCTGAAAAAGTCACCATAACACATGGAGCAACTGTTACAAAAGGTTCTGACGACACACCTGTCGACGGAACATTGGCTTACATTACAGGAACTGCTGGACAAAGACCAGGAACTGCTACAGGAATAGCAATTGCTGTTTTCAGACCAGACTCTAACACTGACACAATTCTTGAAGGAACGTCATTTGTAGACCCTGTATGGGGAAGCTTCAAAGTTGACTTTGCAGGTATAAGCAGTCCATTAGCAGACACAACAAGAGATACAATAGAAGTTGCAAACTCAGGAGATGATTCTATGTCTCTTACATTAACAGATAATGACGGAAATGCTGGAACATTTGTCTTTGCACACAACGAAAGTACTCAGTGGGAATTAAGAGATGACTCAAACAAAACAATTTATGTTTGGGAGCATGCTAACGCCTCTGAGGATGAATGGATTGTTGTAGGAAACGAAGATTATGGACATGTTCTTCAGGTTATTGATATATTCAATAGTACTGGAGGAGACCATACAAAGCACAGGTTGAAATACCAAGATGCATTTAGTGGAGTAACTTATGAGGCAACATTCACTTCTGACACAAATGGTTACATTATAATTGACGGAAAGCAATATGATGTTAACTTCAGTGCAGTAAGTGGTGGAACTCACAGAGCTCAACTTAAATATCCTACATCTGACTCTCCAACAGGAGATGACTACGTTGTTTACCCAACAATAAAGACACAAAGAGGTGCATTGGTTGCATTCTATGAGCCATTGGCAATTAACTTGACAAGCTGGCCACAGGATGTTACTGCGTCGCCAGGAGCTAACGGAGATGCAAACAGAGGAACAAAAGTCGCAAGATTATACTTCCCTGATGGGGATGGTTATACACCAGTATCCTTTGCTTATTATGGCTTCCAAGGTGGGGCTGGAAATCTTTGGAATGTTACTGTAGGTAGTACTGAAGCACCCCTTAACATTTCTACAGATGCTGCACTTAGTAATGCTGTGAGCACTACAATCGGTAAGCTTGATTACAACTTTACAGCTGCAGCTACTGGATTAATTAGTGCAACAGCAGGAACAGTTAACGTAACTCACTTGTTCTTAACAGACCCAAGAGCAAGTACATTTGCAAAAATAGACAATCCTGCATTGATTATCTTTGAAGGAAAAGACAATAATAACAACTATGAAGCTATTGTTATTGACCTTGAAAGTGATCCTCCAGGAACGTCAACAAACGGTGTAGGTGTTAATGACGTGTTGATTGGAACACAGTATTACACTGCATCTGCAACGCGTTCAAGTGATAGTAACTTTGAAGAAGAGATTGACTGGTGGGGAACACACTTCCTTTCTGATTCAAGTGATTCAGATCAAAAGGGAGTTACTGTAACTTATCCTTCAAGTCAAGTGTACGCGCAATTGTATATGGGTGAAGTAGCTTCAGTTGTCACAGCAAGTGGAACAACTGCAGGATCTACGCAGCTTGGTGATGTCCTTGTAAAAGATACAGAAGTCAGTTCAGTAAGTTCAAAGAACTTAATTATTGTTGGTGGTACGTGTATTAACTCTGCTGCCGCAAATGTTCTCGGAGGAGCTTACTGTGGTGCAAGTTTTACAACAAGCACAGGAGTTGGTTCAGGACAATTCTTGATCCAAAGCCTAACAAGTCCTTACTCTGCAACAAAGGTAGCATTAGTTGTTGCTGGTTATGACGTTGCTGATACTGTAAACGCTGCAAGGTATCTAAGAACGCAGGTTGTTGATACAACAAGTGGTAAGAAATACAAGGGTACATCTGCAACAAGTGCAGAGCTTGTAGTTGAGTAAATCTCAGAAATAATTTTTTCTTTATTTTTTTCTTTTTTTGACTTCTGGCGAGAGCCTTGATGTAAATATTAAATTGACTCGCTTAAACGGCCTTAATTTAATGTGGCTCAAGTACCATCAGCGTTCGAAGAAAGTTAAGGTTTTTCTTTTAGAAAAACCCATGAGCGAGTTTACGAGCAAAGCGAGGCAATTTTCTGGTAACACAAAAACATAATCTTTTAATACCTTCATAACAAAATTATTTTGTAAAATGAGAAAAATAATACCGAAACATGTTGAAGAGAAAAACAGAAAAAAGAATCAGCTGACGGTTGGTTTAGTTTTGATATTCTTAATGCTTTTTAGTGTTATAGGATATGGTTTCCAATTTATAGGAGACTCAGGAACAGACTCTAAAGCAGAAGCATCAACAATAAATTACAACGGATTTCAATTTACACAGCAGAATAATTTCTTCATATTGAATTTAAACGAAATGAACTTCATATTCGGGAACGACCCAAGAGGAACTTATAACTCAATTGAAATGGAAAAAGTTTTGCAAGACTACTCTGGAAAAAAGATTTACATTTACTCTGAAAGCATAGATGCTGAGTCAGAAATAAGAACTAATTTAATCCAAATCGCTGAATTGATTGAGACTGTCAATAATATTGAAGCAAAAACCTGTGAAGACAATTTTATAATAATAAGAGAATCGCAAGCAACTAACATAAAACAGGAAAATAACTGCATTTTTATAGAAGGAAAAAATGAAGATTTGTCAAGACTCGCTGACAGTTTTTTGCTCAAAATATTAGGAGTAAATGGGTAGTTAAATTTAAAAGTTATATAACTTTAGAATAAAAATGCCAAAAAAAAGACAAAATAAAAAAACTTCTGTAGAAAAGAAGGAGAAACCATTAAATAAGAAACAAAATAAAATTTTCAGGAATGTTCTTATTGCATTCGGAGTTGTAATTTTGGTTTTTTTAATTGGTTATATTGTTATTTACAATATGAGCCATTTCACTTACAAAGGAGTTTATTTTGAAGTTGTAAAATTCTGTGACGCTGAGCCATGTTTGGTATTGTACCAAACAAAGCTTCCTGTAATAACAAGTGAGGGAATCAAAGCAGAATATAATTTTTATTTAAGGAATAATCCAAGAGATTTAGAAGACATTGAATTTGATGGAGATATCAATTTAATGGGTAATATGGTAATTGATTCTCATGGAGATTTTAACTGCAATGGAGACGGAATAATTGCTGTAGCAAATCTTGTAAAACTTTATGAAATTATAGGAACTAAAGTTGTAAAAAATCAAGAACTAGACTGCAGTTTAGGAAATGAGTACATTTACCTTGATATTCAGGAAGGTGAAACAACAAGAGTTGTACAAGCAGTTAACTCATGTTATGTTTTAAGGGTAAATAATTGCGAAATACTTCCTGTCACGGAAAAATTCATGCTTGAAACATTGATAAAAGTTAATAACGAGCTGCTTTAATTCTTTTTTTCATATTTAGATAAAAAATTGCAATTATCACTGATAAAATAACAAGACCTAAAACTAAAATATTAAGAAATTCCTCAAACAACATAAAACCCTTCCCAATAAAATAGCCAACATATATTAAAAAAATACTCCAAATTCCTGCTCCAAGAGAAGTGAAAAGAAAAAACTTTTTTATGTTCATTTTTGCAAATCCTGCAGGAAGGGAAATTAATTGCCTTATCCCGGGAATTAATCTTCCAACAAAAGTAGTTACGTCTCCGTATTTTTCAAAATAATTATCTGTTTTTCTTAATTTTTTTTCAGACAACAAAAAAAATTTTCCGTATTTTGAGATATAAAAATCAACTGCTTTTCTGCCGATAAAGTAACCAACGAAATAATTTATCGCCGCGCCAAAAAGGCTTCCTAGCAAAGAGACTATAAAAATTAATAAGATGCTCATCTCACCTCTCGCCGCTAATACACCTGCCGGAATAAGGATAATTTCACTCGGAAATGGAATAAAAGAACTTTCAATTGTCATTCCAATAAATATCCCAAAATAACCAATTTCATTAATTAAATTCAGAAAAGAGTTCACTAATTGATTCAATAATTCAGATACCATATCAATCATTCAAATGAGATTTTTTATATAAATATTTTAAATCGGAATAGAATGGTATTTCTTTAACTCTAAAAATTCTAACAGAAGAGAACCAAATGACTATGACAAACACTGTGCTTAATCCATACCAAAAAATTTCATGGGTTAAGTCAAAAAATGAAGTTCCTCCTCTTGCTATTAATATTAATATGAGAATCCTGAAAATGTTCAAGATTAAAAGCGTTGTGAATGAAAAAATAATTATTGATGCCCTATGCTTAAAATCTATTTTTGGGGTCGAAAGGTTAAGCACTAAAAGAAAATAATACGCGGCGCCGGCAATGCATGCGGAGATTATTTCCACAGTAAGAATTTTGTTTATAACAATAAAATTACTCATTAAACTAACATCAAAGAACAGTTTAAGAATAAAATAAATTGGGTAAATCGTCAACGGTGTAAAAATCAAATAAAAAATCCAGAGATTCGGAAAGGCGACCAAAACGAGAATTAAATATCTTAAAACAATATCACCAATTTTTGATAATTTCATTAATAACAAAGAGAAAAATGTTTTAAATAAGTTTGTTGTTCAACTTTTTTGCCAGCGAGCCAAACCTTACTTTTCCTGTGCAACAGCGCGTACCCCGATGTCGAAATACCTGAACTGAGGAAACCAGTCGCAATACAGATTCGCCCTGTTGCCGAGAGCGTCGAACCAGGCAACTGAAACATTTCTTGGATGCCAGAAATATAAATTTCCTTTTTTAACATCTCTTCTTGGAAGTCCTTGGCTTGTATGTGCTCTATCAATATAATCATCTAAA
>JAGVWT010000017.1 GCA_018304175.1 Candidatus Pacearchaeota archaeon | reverse complement strand
GTTCGAGAGTTGCTAAACTTATTGACTCTCCAAATCTTCCTGAAAATGAAGTTATGTTTTTCTTGACTGAAAAAGGAATTCAAGACGAGGGTTGAAAATGAGGGTGTTAGATAGGCAAGGAAAAGATTTCACGGAATATTTTCATAGAAGACTTTTTGATGATTTTGAAAAAACATTCAATGCTATTGATGGTTATTGGGATGAAGTTATGGGTTCTAAGAGCATTGATGATGTTTCTGTAAGGAGTGTTGATGATAGAATCTACAGACACTTAGGATTTGCAGGGATAATCAAAGATATTGGTTCTTGGCCAGATAATTATGAAAGAGTTTATAATGAACTTTTTAAATCGATTTCACACGTAGAAGATGTTTGCACTTTTCTTTCAGGCAATTTTTATGTAAATGCAAGGAAGTATATTGAAGAAAGCATGAGAAAATATTCGGGACAGCTAGAGTTTAATTTTTAAAATGCCCCCACGAGGAGTCGAACCCCGGATTCAACCTTTTTACGATTTCTCGCCGCAAGGTTGTGTTATGTCCACTTAACTATGAGGGCTATTGTGTATAACAAAATAGCCAAATTTATTTAAATAAATAACTTTGTGTTTTAATATGGGCGAGACACTTTATATGGCCCTTGAATATGATGTTAGGGACGGCTCTTATAAAATTGACGGAAATTTAAATGAAGAAGGGCAATGTGAAATTTTGGAGAATTTCTTGAGAAGTCGAATGAATGAAGGAATTGATAACAGCGAGCCTGAAGTAAAGAATATTTATTCAATAAGAATAGAGTGGAATCCCGAAGACGATTCTCTTAGATGTGCACATGATACTGGAAATAAATCCTTAAGAGATGCAATTTTGCTGAATGTTTTCAAGAAAATGTTAAATTTGGAATCGAAAGTTTCCTGATTACTTTTCAAGAATCAGCTCATGAACTGTCTTGTAGTTTGAGTGCAATTCATCAACGGAAAACCAAAGTGCGATTTCTCTTTTTGCCGACGCTGTTGAATCTGATGCGTGAATTAAATTTCTCAAAACCCTTTTTCCTTCGTCGGCAACTGCGTAAGATTCCACAGATGCGAAATCTCCGCGGATAGTTCCTGCAGGTGATGTGCGAGGCTCTGTGCTTCCGATGATTTTTCTTGAGATTTCTATTGCATGCGGTCCCTGAAAAACAATCGCGATAACAGGACCTTCCATCAAGAATTCCATGTTCCATTTCTGAATTGTTTTTCCGATTTCGAGATGGTCCTTGTATGGAAATTTTTTCCCTGATTCATCATATCCTTTTTTTGTTTTTTCATAAACATTCCTCGCCCATTCCTCGTTAAGATAGTAATGATTCTCTGCAAGCTCTTTATCTGCATAAACCATTTTCATTCCAATGATTTTCAACCCGGCATCTTCAAATCTTGAGACTATTTTTCCAGAAATACTTTTTCTTACTCCGTCGGGTTTTATTAAAACCAAAGTTCTTTCATCCATTAAAATTCCTGAGTAATTTATTTTATAAATTTATGTATAATTTATTACTAGATTCAAGCACAATTCAGAAAAACATTTATAAACCACAAATTTCTTAATATAACAATACAATTTATTGTATGGTGTTAAAAGAGGGATGATGAAAAGAGAGAATTTACTGATTGCTGGAATTTTTCTGCTCGTATTAGTTATGAGTCTTGCTTCTGTTGATGCGCTTGGACAGGGAAGAATTGTTGTGAGTAAAACTGCTTTAGCAAATAAGTCAAATGTTTCAGCAACAGCTACTACTATCAATGTCACTTGTAATAGAGCATCACTTGGGGATGTTACTAACGTGACTCTTTATTATAATGCAACAGCTCACCGAGGAGCTGCTGTTGTAACAGATATGTTAAATTATACTACAAACACATCTGTAAATCAATCAAATGGTTTTACTATACTTACTACAATTACTGGATTATCTAATAGAGACACATATACTTTCTGGTGCAGGGCGATAAACCAAACAGGATATGTAGTAAATTCAAGTTATTACAATATCACTAATATAACAATAGATAGAACAGCGCCTGTTGTGAAAGTTTACAAGGCAAGTGTTTCCACTAAGCATGATAACGCTACAGTTTATAAAAATACAGAATCAGTAACTTACAAAGTTTTTGTTGCTGATACTATTTGGCTTACAGATTCGTATAAATGTAAATTTAATCTTAATCAATCTTTAGGCGAAGCAAACCAAAGCGTCACAATTGCAAAAGTTAACTCAACTCACGGTTGGTGTAATTCAACAGCTTTGACACTTAAAAATACTGTTGATGGAGTAAACATAAGCAGAATATGGATGAATGACTCTGCGGGAAATATGAGACAAAACAGTTCTGTTTATATTTGGGTTGATTCTTCAAATCCTACTGCATCTGCAACTTGCAATCCTTCATCTGTCACATCTGGAACAACACTTACATGTTCATGTTCTGGAACAGATTCTATAACAAGCGTAAATACTACGACAGCAGATTTAGTGGTTACAACTTCTACGAAAGGAACATTCACATATTCATGTACTGTTACAGACCAGGCAAGTAATTCTGCATCTCAAGATGCAACATATACTGTTACGAGTGCTGCAGGTTCATCATCTTCTTCATCTAGCGGAGGTGGAGGAGGAACTACTACAGGAACAGTTTCATCATCTACAGGACCACACATTTTCACAAAGATAACTCCTGGAGTAGCTACAATAAAGCAATACACTGACCCTGAAATTGGGGTAAAGGAAATTGAAATTGAAGTTAATAACGAAGCACAGAATGTTCAGATAACTGTAAAGAAATATTCAGGAAAACCAGCAGAAGTGGAAGTTGAAAAGACAGGAACTATATACCAATATTTCGAAATAGATACAACTAACCTGAATGAAAAACTCAACAAGGCGACGATAACGGTGAAGGTTGAGAAATCATGGCTTGCAACCAATGGAATTGCAAATGAAGATGTTGTTGTTTCGAAATTTGATAAGTCAACAGGAGAGTGGAATGAACTAACAACAATGTTTAATTCTGAAGATGAGACTTACGCTTACTTTGAAACAGAAGTGAATTCGTTCAGCTTCTTTGCTATTAGTGGAAATGTTGTTGAAGAGGAAGAAGATTCTGGAGGAATTATAAACGATTTAATTAGTGGCGGCGAAGAAACAACTAGTAATACAACAACATGGATGTGGGTTATAGTGGTTATTGTAGTACTAATAATTGCTGGTGCCTACTTCACCGCAAGAAAAAGAAGATAAATTATTCTTGGCGTAAAGAATTACAACTACTATAACTTATTAAATAATTACTTCGCTTGATATTATACAAGGATAAAATTATTTTCAACACAACAAATTATTTAAGCAAAGTTAGTTCTTAGATTTTATGCACGGAGAAATACACTCTTTAAATATTAAAAACCGACAAATATGTGGGTCTGGATTACCAAAAGATTCTGTAAATCGAGCATATCTTTCTCTGGAAGGTTTTGAAGGTGATTTCAACCATTTTAGAAATCAAAGGTATGAAAAAGGAAAGCATTCTTATGAAAAATTTCTTTCCAGGGCAGTTTCCATTTATACTCATGATATGATTAATATTTTAAGGGAAGAAGGATACCCTGTCTCTGAAGGAGATTTAGGTGAGAATTTAACTTTCAAGGGAATACCATATAATTTGTTAAAATCAGGTCATAAGTTTAGATTAGGTTGTGAATTTAATGAAGTTATCATAGAATTAACTGAATCAATTACGCCATGTAAAAACCTTGAGGAGGAATTATCTTATTTTAAAAAATTGAATCCTGTTAGCTTATTGTTAAATAGAAGGGGTTGGTATGCAAGAGTATTGAAAACGGGATTTGTTAAAAGAGGAGATATTGTCGTGGAGGTTTCATGAAAATTATTGCTGATTTGCAGATTCATTCTCGTCATTCAAGGGCGACTTCTAAGAATTTGAGCATTGACAATCTTGAGAAATATGGAAAAATGAAAGGCTTGGATTTAATGGGTGTTGGCGATTTTCAGCATCCGCTTCATAGAAAAGAGATTGATGAAAAATTAACTGAAGATGATAAGGGAATTTTGAGAACTAGTAAAGGAGAGGTTGCTTTTTTGTGGCAGACAGAAATAAGTTTGATGTATTCTCAAGAAGAAAAACGAAGGGCTGTGCATCTGCTTGTTTTTGCACCGAACGGAAAAGTCGCTGATAAAATTACAGCATATCTCGGAAGCAAAGGAAGACTGGATTACGACGGAAGGCCAATATTTGGAATTTCATGCAGGAATTTTGTGAAGGGTTTGAAGGAAATCGACGATAAAATCGAAATAATTCCTGCGCATTGCATGACACCTTGGTTCGGGCTTTTTGGTAGTAAATCAGGTTTTGATTCGCTGAAAGAATGTTTTGGTTCAGAGGTTGGAAAAATTTATGCGATTGAATCCGGAATAAGTGCTGATCCTGAAATGCTATGGAGATTTGATGAAGTTGCCGAAGGAAAAGTGAATGTTGTTTCATTCAGCGATGCACACAGCTTTTGGCCGTGGCGTTTAGGCAGAGAATGCACTATATTTGAAATTCCTGAATTAAGTTATGATAACGTAATAAAATCAATTAGAACAGGAGAAGGTTTAAGTTCTACGATTGAAACACCACCAAGTTATGGGAAATATCATTATGATGGGCACAGGAATTGTAATTTTTCTTCTTCTCCGAGAGAAACAAAAGAGCTTAATGGAATTTGTCCTGTATGTGGAAAGCCGTTGACAATTGGCGTTGACTACAGAGTTGAAGAAATCGCGAAACATCCCCTTGGTTTCAAACCAAAAAATGCAAAACCATTTCATTCAGTTGTTCCACTGCATGAATTGATTTCTTTTATTTTCAATACGCCATTAGAATCAAAAAGATCTTGGGATGTTTATAACAATCTTATTAACCAATTTGAAAACGAATTTAATATTTTATTAAATGTTGATGGGAATGATTTGTTAAACAAGGGAATTGATGCGAGACTTGTTGATTTGATAATGCTGAACAGAAGCGGAAAGCTACCTTTGAAGCCAGGTTTCGACGGAGAATACGGAAAAATAATTTTTGTTGAAAAACAAAAAACTTTGATTTAAAATGTACAATACTACAAAACCATACACGAAAAAAATTCTTGAGTTAATTAAGGATTGCAAAGCAGATATTCCTGCTTCTACAGACGGAATTGGGACAAAAGGAATTTATCATTGGAAATACAGAACCTTCAGAAATGCTGTTTTAGATGCAATGGCGATGAATTTGAATGATATGGCTGTCCTTAGAGCGAAAGTTACTGGGTTACATAATCATATAATTTTACCAGAAGAAGATGAAGAGGCAATATTGGAAATTGTTGGAAACATTGCGAGGGAATGTAAGAGAAGAGATATAAAAATTCTTAGCGGCGAGACAGCAATTCACAACACATTAAGTGAACTTGAAATAAGTGTAAGTGTTATTGGAGAATATGTACAGAAAAGAGAGAATAAATTTGAAAGAGGAAACTCTTTAGTTGGAATTACTAGTAGTGGTTTACATTCAAATGGATTTACTAAAGTTAGGGAGATTTTTGGAGAAACATTTAGAAATGAATTTATTGAGCCAACAAAGGTATATTACGACGCTGTTTTGGATTTAATTAGAAGATATGACATACCAGGATTATGCCATATAACTGGGGGAGCATTTACAAAGATAAAGCAATACCTCAACAGTAATGATGCAACAATCTCAGACAAACATATTTTACTTCCTCAACAAATTTTTAGAGATATCTCAAAAGTAATTTCCGATGAAGAAATGTATAAAACATTTAATTGTGGAATTGGTTTTACCCTTTCTGTATCGCCGGCTGATGAAAAAGATATTATTTATGATTTAGAAAACAAAGGATTGATAGCAAGCGTTATTGGAAATGTTACTAAGGGAAATGGAAATGTTAAAATTGATTCAATGTTTACTAGGAACAGAATAGTTCTCTAATTTCCTCTCAAAAAACTTCAAGAACTTGTAATGGGCGTTGGATGTTTTTGAATCGCATTTCGGGCAAGAATCTTTTAAAGTGTAAGTTTTACAATTTTGGCATTTACGAAGTTTCATTTTGAATTCCTTCTTATTACACAATTATATGATTTATAAAAATATATTTTGATTTACGTTGTTTATTATTGACCATTAACTAATCCATTCAAATATTCCTTCAGCTTCGGATGGAAGGAAGTAGTAAAATATTTTTCAACTTCTTTTGGAGAAATCCACTCTAATTCTACAAAATCATTTGCAGCTTTTATCTTTCCACTGGTAGCTTCACAAAGATAATAAATTCCTAACAAATCTTTTTTTTCTGGATAAACCTTTGAAAAAATTGCACCTAAATTTTCAATATTGAGTCCTGTTTTTTCCTTGACTTTTACCTTCAATATTTCATCAATGTTATCACCATGTCTTAATCTTGCTTCTGGGAATTGCCATACTAAGTTTTGGATATCTTCGTCTTCATGGCCTCTTTTGGCTATGAGGATCTTTCTTTTTGCAGGATCAAAAATAACTGCCAATAGCACCACATGAAACGGAGCTTTTGTTCCTTGTTCCATAAAAATTCATCTTTTTCTGCATATTTAAAGTTTTTGATACTATGTTTTTCTTGATGAGAGAATACAACACTTTAAAAACAAATCATGGTTTCATCATTAATTCTACGCCGAGCTTTTTAGCCTTTTTTTCAGTTTCTTCGAGAATTTCCTTCAGTTTTTTGTTGTCGTTTTTAATATCTTCAGATTCTTTTTTAATTAAATACCTACCTGCTGAGATATATACGATTTCATAGCCTTTAAAATCTCCAAGGATTTTTTTTATAATATTTATTCCATCTGGTAAGTTTGTCTTCAAGTCAACTTCTCTTTTTATTACCAATTTTTTCTTTTTTTGTGCAGCTAAAATTTTGTGAATTTTTTCAGCATCTTTTTTTACGAAGAATTTTTCAAGATTTTTTTGGTCTATTTTTGCTTCCTGCAAGAAATCATAAAGGTTTTCTTTTTCCACTATTTTTTTTATTACTTCATCTGATTTTTCCCCGACGACACTTTTTATTATTTTTACGTAGCTGTTCTCTTGGCTGTATCTTTCAGTCGTTTCTTTTGTTTCCTTTTGAGTAACTCTTCTTAATGAAAGCTCAATGTTCCCTTTTGGAGTAATTCTTAGGATTTTACACACAATTCTTTTTTTTGGAAAAACATAATCACGAATGTTTCTTATTCTTCCTGGCGCAATTTCGCTGAAACTTATACTTCCTTCTATTTCTTTTGCCCCCAATCCTACATTAATTTTTACAAAAACAGTTGTTCCCTCTATTTTTTCAACAGTGCATAAAACCAAATCTCCTATTTCTAATATCATAAGTTAAGAATAAATTATACAGTTTTAAAGGTTTTTACCATTAAACTTTGTAATATGTCTTTAATTTTCTAAGATGTGAAGCAAACCTCGCTCCTTCCCGCATAGCTCTTTTGTCTTGCTTATTTTTTATATAGTGTTTGTTTATATTTTCCATCTTTTCTGTGATATTTTTCAAGTCTGGATTTACATAAAGTTTATTCTTTTTTAGAATAAAAGATATTTTTCCTTCGTGCTCTTTTGAGTGAATTCCGCTGTTTCTGAGTGTTTCTCCTATTTTTTCAGAGGTTAATCCTTGCTTTGCTAACTCAATTATTTTTTTCTCATATTCCTCCTGTGAAATTTTCTTTGAGATTTTCTCAGGTTTTTTCTCCTTGGATTGTGATTCTAAAGAAGATTTTTTAGACCTTGGTCTATTTGCTTTTTCTTCTGTATTATTTACCATTTATTAAACTGTCAAAGACGATTTTTAAAACTTGTCATTTGTGTATTGTAAAATATTTAAATGTAAAATGCTTGTTTAATAAATGGGGAAATCGATAGGTATTCTTAGTGTGAAGGGAGGTGTTGGGAAAACTTCAAGTGTTATCGCTTTGGGAGACGCATTTTCCAAATTTGGAAAGAAAGTTTTGCTCGTCGACGCTAATTTTTCAGCACCGAATCTCGGAGTCCATTTAAACATAATTGAGCCGAAAAAAACTGCACACCATGTTCTCAATAGAACTGCAAGCTTTAAGGATGCAATTCAGAAAATGGACAATTTTGATGTTCTACCATCTTCGATGTTTGAGGATATTTTGATAAGCCCTATTGAGCTTAGGAAAAAACTTGGAATGGTAAAAGGAAAATATGATTTTGTGATTATTGATTCTTCACCTTCTTTAAGTGAGGAGACAATAGGTGCTTTGATTGCATCAGATGAAGTTTTTATTGTTACGACTCCAGACTATCCCACATTGAGTATGACTTTGAAAACAATCAAACTCGCCAGGAAAAGGGGTATTCCAATTAATGGATTGATATTAAACAAAGTTCATGGGAGAGATTTTGAGTTGTCCATTGATAACATAGAAAAAACAGCGGAAGTTCCTGTTCTTGCAGTAATTCCTTATGACACAAACATCTTGGAATCTGTTTCGGAGTTCACCCCCTCGGTAACTTTTAATCCTTACTCAAGAGCTAGCAATGAGTACATGAAGCTAGCTGCAATATTATCTGGAAAAAAACATAACCCATTTTCAATAAGGAGATTTATGGGTATAACTCCTAAAAAACAAGATATAAATCGGGATATATTTTATGAAAGCTACTTTAAATAACCAGATAAAAGAAGAAAATGAAGTTGAGATTCAGACTTGTATAATTTGTTATTCAGATGACATTTTAGAAACGAAATGTAAAATTCAGTGCTTGAACTGCGGATATAAAAGGGATTGCTCAGATCCTTAAGATGAAAGTGAATCAAAGATTTTTATTTATCCGAATTAAATTTATGAGACAATTCAGATGAAAGTTCTTTCTTTGAAGCAGCCTTTTGCAGAATTGGTTGTTTCTGGAAAAAAGAAAATTGAGTTAAGGAAATGGAATACTAAATTCCGTGGCGAGTTTTTAGTGCACAGCTCGAAAATTTCTGATAAAGAAGCAATGAAAAAGTTTGATTTTGACAATTTGCCGTTGGGGTTTATTGTTGGGAAAGCTGAGCTTGTCGATGTCAAGAAATATACAAATGAAAATGAACACAAAAAAGACAAGAATTTTCATTTGGCGAATCCTTCTTTTGGAAGATTTGGTTTTGTGTTAAAAAATCCCAAAAGAGTAAAACCAATTCCTGCTAAAGGCAAATTAGGTTTTTGGGATTTTGATTTTAAGGGAAAAGCATTATAAATAAAAAATTCCTGGATTTTTTAAAGCCCCGTAGTACAGCGGTCAAGTATTCAGGCCTTTGGCGCCTGAGACCCAGGTTCGAATCCTGGCGGGGCTATTTTAATATTGCTCCTTGTACCTTCCCCTTTGCTCGACTTTTTTGAATCTTTCCAAAATTTTCTGAAACTCTCTTGAGCGTATTTTATATCCCTGTAAGAACGCTTTTTTCAATCCAACGAAATTTTCAAAATGTTTTGCTTCGAGAGCTTCCATAATCAGGTGAATATCGACTGCTTTGTCTTCTACCTTTCGACTTATGAATCCAAGCCCAAAATCTATAAAAAAAATTTCATCATAACTATTTCCATTTTTTTTTATTATCATATTGCTTGTGGTTAAGTCTCCATGAATTATGTCTGAATTGTGCAATATTGCCGCCAACTCACCAACTTTCCTTATTATTGACAACTGCTTGCCCAATGGAAAATCATTGAGGCAATCAGAAAGCCTTTTTCCTCTGACAAAGTCCATTATTATTTCTTTTGTATTTTCATCTGATTTAATGATTTTTGGGACTTTAATTATTTTAGATGCTTTTTCAATAAGTTTTGCTTCGCTTCGTGTACGAAGTTTTCTGATTTTTTCGTCAAGCTCTTTAAGGCGATAAGATTTTGGAATGCGTTGTTTTATAATAAATTTTTTATCAGAATTTCTTACAAACCCCTTTTTTTCTTCACTGAATTTTTCTTCCCCACTCCCTCGCCTTTCGGTCGCAAGAAATTCTCTATCAACTAAAACGATTTTAGCTTCAGCGCCGTGGAAGAGAATTTTTTGAGACATTAAAACTTCAACTTTCCCCCCTTCATGAATTTTCTCGCGAGTTTTTGCATTTGTTTTGGATTTAACTCTGCTCCCGAAGAGAAATCACTTGCCATCCCACTTTTTACCATCTCATTTATCATTTTGTACTGTTTCAATAGTGCACGCACGTCTGAACTGTTTGCTCCTGAGCCCTTTGCAATTCTTGAAATCCTTGAAGTTTCTTTTTCAAGAATTTCTGGATTTTCTTTTTCATGTTGTGTCATTGATTTTATTATGTGCTCCCATTTTGATATTTTCGCACTTTGGTTTTCCAAAGCATTTTCAGGGATTTTTGTTTTCATTCCGGAAAAGCCAGGAATTAGTTCTTTTAATTTTCCAAATCCCCCGAGCGAGTTCATAGATTTAATTTGTTCTATAAAATCATCAAGATTAATTTTTCCACCCTCTAATTCTTTTTGGATATTCTTTTGCTTGCTTTCGTCTGTTACGGATTTTATTTTTTCTATTAAGTTTTCAAGGTCACCCATTCCGAGAAGTCTTGATAGGAATGCCTTTGGATTGAATGATTCTATGTCATTTATTTTTTCTCCCGTAGTTATGAAGTAAACTCCTGTATTAACTTCACTACATGCTGTCAAAGCACCACCACCTTTAGCTGTTGAGTCCATACGTGTTATTATAATTCCTGTAATGTCTACGGCTTTTTTGAAATCCTGCGCTTGCTGTTTTGCCGCTTGTCCGATGTCTGCAGGCATTACGAGAATTGACTCTGTAGGTTTTATCTCCTTATTTAAGGATTTTATTTCTTTTATTAATTCAGCTTCGAGATTGTGCCTTCCAGCAGTGTCTACAATTAAAACATCGAAATCTTTGAGTTTGCCCTTTGCTTCAAGGTTTTTCCAGATTTTAGTTGCGTCTTTTTCGTCCGCGTCAATAAAGTAACTTAATTTGTTTTTCTCAGCAAGCTGTTTTAATTGTTCTGAAGCAGCAGGACGATGAACGTCTAACCCTATTACTGCGACTTTGTTGCCTCGTTTTGCAAAATAATTTCCCAGCTTAGCAACTGTAGTTGTTTTTCCTGCTCCATAAAGTCCAAGGAGAAGAATTCTGTTTTGACCCTTTCTCAACTTTAATTCTTTTTTTTCTCCAATTATTTTCAGCAGTTCGTCATGGAGGATTTTAATTATATGTTCTTTCTTTTCAATGTCCTTTATTCTTTCGTCTAAAGCTGCTTTTCTGACTTTGTCGCTTAGCTCTTTTACAAGCGAGACATTTACATCTGCCTCAATCAATGCCCTTTGTAAATCTTTTATTATAGAATCAACGAGATTTTTGTCTAGAAATACAGCGTTCATGACTTTATCTGTTGCTCTTCTCAAAACCTCTCCAAGTTTTTCCAGCATGTTTTAAGAAGCCGAATAATAGTTAATAAATTTGTGGTTTTGCTAGAAATGTTTAAATAATATATGATTATAAATTAATTATGAGTGTTGTTAGTGAAGATGGACTTGCAAGGCATATTAGTGAAGAAGTCATCTTAGAAAAACCTGGTAAAAAGGATTTAAGGGGAAAACTGATTTTTGCTGTGAGAAATGGAGGTCATCTTGTTGAGATTGAACCGATGGATAAAGTAGGACTAAGGCATGCTTATCCTATAACTACAAAAACAGAAGGTTATTATTTACAATCTTACAAGTGTTCAATTAAAAAGTGATTAGTTTCACAATCCCAGTCTTTCTATGAATTTTTGTTTGTTAAAAGGTTCAATTTTGTCGTATTCTTGCCCTGTGCCTAAATACAAAATTGGTTTTTTTGTTACGTAGCCAACACTTAGTGCAGTGCCACCTTTTTCATCTATATCTGATTTTGTTAGGATTATTCCATCAATTCCAATGTGCCAGTTGAAACTTTTTGCCTGTTCAACAGCGTCGTTCCCTGTTATTGATTCTCCGACGAAGATTTTCAAATCTGGCTTGCAGACTCTTGAGATTTTTTCTATTTCCCTCAACAAATCTTTTGCTGTGTGAATTCTTCCGGCAGTGTCAATCAAAACACAGTCAATAAAATTTTTTTTCGCGTATTTTATAGCATCAAAACCAACTGAGGCAGGATCGCTTCCATATTCATGTTCAATGACTTTCACATTTAGTTTTTCACCGTGCTTTTTCAATTGCTCAATTGCTGCCGAACGAAATGTGTCTGCGGCTGCAAGAACACACGACAATTTTCTTTCTTTTAGAAAATCAGCAATTTTCGCAATCGTCGTTGTTTTTCCAGAACCATTTATTCCACAAAACAAAATGACATAAGGTTCTTTTTCTTGGGATTTTTTCTTTCCATTTATTTTTCCAATGATATCAAACGGTTCTATCAAAATATCTTCAATTATTTCCTTGAAAGATTCCTTTATTTGAGATTCAATTTCTTTTTTTAGAAATTCTTGCCCTATTATTTTTTCTTTGAGTTTTTTTACAATTTCTTCTGCGACTTCTAGGGCGACGTTGTTTTCGAGTAAAAGCATTTCAAGGTCTTCTGAATAAACCTCAAATTCTTTCTCGGAAATTTTTACCTTGAACAGTTTTTCAGATATTGACTTAAAAATACCTTTGGTCTCTTCTTTTTCCGGAGCTTCGACAACTATTTTCTTGCTCTTTTTTTCCTTTACCTCTCCTATTTTCGGCTTTTTTTCTCTTGGTTTTTCTTCTGATACTTCTGGTTTTTTAGATATATTCTCGGAAATTTTCTTTGTCCAGTTTTTCAGCTTGTCTTTTAACAGATTAAACATCTTTTGATTAATTGAACTTTGTTTATAATATTTCCTACATAAATTTTTATAAAGTGATAGTATTTTTACCTTATATGGAAATAAATAAGGGGTACTTTTATGAAAGGTATTTTGATTATTCTTGATGGTTTGGGAGATCTGCCAACAAGCCAACTCGGTGATAAAACTCCTTTAGAGGCTGCGCAAACTCCGAATATGGATTTTTTTGCTCATCGTGGCGAGTTAGGTTTTATGTATTCTGTGAAGCCAGATTTTATTCCTGGCTCTGACCAGGCCATTGTTTCCATGTTTGGCAATGAGCTATCCTCAAGTAGCAGAGGACAATTGGAAGCGCGAGGAACTGACTTGAAAATAATGCGCGGAGATTTAACTTTTAGGACGAATTTTGCATGCATTGATTCCTTAAAAGATGGAAATATAATAGACAGGAGAATTCGTACACTGACGACAAAAGAAGCAGAGAAGCTTTCAAGTGATTTAAACAAAATAGACCTGTCATGCAAGTTTATTTTCAAGCCGACAATTCAGCACCGTGGTGTTTTGGTTTTCAAAGGAGGTTTTTCAGATAATATATCCGGAAATGACATGGCTTATATTCAAGGAAAATCAAATACAAACAAAGTAGGAAGTGTAAAGCCTTTAGATGAAGATGAAAATTCGCAGTATTCAGCGAATGTTGTAAATGAATTTCTTGAAAAAGCATATAATGTTCTTAAAAATCATGAGATAAATCAGAAGCGAATCAAAAAGGGTTTAACGCCGGTGAATTATCTTCTTGTGCGAGGCCCGGGGATTGAACAGCCAAAATTAAAATTTTACAGAAAATGGTTTTCTGTTGCATATATGCCTTTAGAAATCGGGTTCTCCAGGGTTTCTGGAATGAAAGTTTTTTCATTTAATTATCCTAAGCTGAGATGGTTTGATGCCTATTCTAATTTGAACAAAGGTTTAAGAAAAGCCTGCAAATTTTCAATCAAACAAATAAAAAGAAATCATAAAAAATTTGATTATGCTTATATACACATAAAGGAGACAGATATTCCTGGACATGATAACAAGCCGGTTGAAAAAAAGATGATGATAGAATATATAGACAAGACTTTGATTAATTTTTTGAGAAAGTTTGCGCCACAAAGAAACATAAAAGTTGTAATAACAGGAGATCATTCAACCCCTTGCAAGCTGAAAGGACATAGTGCAGACCCTGTTCCTGTACTTCTCTATTCTGCAAAAGAAACTGCCCCTAAAGAAAAAAGGTTTATAGAGAGAGAGGCAAGAACCGGAACACTCGGAAGAATCTACGGCAAAGACCTTTTGAAGAAAGTCGGGTTTGTGTGAGATGAAGTTAATAAATTAAATAAAAATTAAAATTGCGTATGAAAAAAATAAATTAAGAAGGATTGTTCTTCTTTTTCCGGGGTCAGAGGATTATAGAGAATCTCATTTTCCTTTTGAAGGTGAAGATGATAGGTTAGCCCGCCTTAGAAAAAGATATGGTGAAATAATGAATTTTAAATCTTCATTTTACAAAAATCTTCAATATCAGGACGGATTTTGTGGAGATACAATAAAAGTTGAAATTAAGGAAAAAGCTCCTTCTGGCAGGAAGTTTGTAAATTCTCTTGAGAGTTACCTGAATACTGCTGGAACACCAAGAGCTGTTTTAATGAAGGATAGTTGGGATGCTATTTTAGAATGGCTTGGGACTAGTATGGAAATTCTGAAAGACGGCTCCGTCATAAATGCAAAGGTAGTTTATCAAAAACCCTAAACATTTTATTTTAATGTATTACATCATAGCAATTCTTAAAAATGAGGATATGTTTTTCTGAATATGATAACATTTAACGACATATACGAATCTGCGAGAAAAGAAAGAATTACTAAGGAGTTGCAGAAGCTGTCTGAAAATTTTGTTTCTGATGTTGCGGATTACTTCAAAGGGAAAAAAGGAATAGCTTCCAAGGAAAACGAATTGTTCTCAGACGTGATTGCAAAAAATCAAAAGCAGCTTGAGAATGCACGAACTTTGTTTAAAGAGTTGATTGTGATAAGGCGTAAGAAAATACTCAACTTGATTTTGATTGCCGCAGAAATAGGGATTTCAAAAAGAGATTTTGAAAATATGATGGAGTTTGAGAAAAATCTCTTCAACGAAATGATGTCTTGCATTGAAAACTCCAACAGAAAAATAAGCAGTGTTTTAGAAAACGGAGGGAACATTAATGTAATGGATTTATTATTTTTCAAAGAGGATGTTGCTGAGTTTGTGGGGCTTAATGGGGAAAAGACGGGTCCTTTTAAAAAAGGGCAAAAAGTGTCTGTTCCAAAAGAAATTGCAAAAATTTTAATTGAAGACGGAAAAGCAAAATTAGTTGAAAAAATTTGATTTATTATTTGTAAGTTATTTTTTGTAGGAAGAGTATTGTCCATAAAGTTCCGGTTACGAATGCCATAACCGTGGAAAAATATAATCCCAAAGTGAAATAGACAAAACATAGAATGTACATTCCTGTCGAGGTTATGGCTGATGTCTGCAGATTTATGAAACCTTTTTTCTGTTTGAATCCTTGATAGACTTGAGGAAGAAGTGCGTAGCTAAATGCAATTATTATTACAGTTATTGCAATGTCTTGCCAAGTCATTTTTTATTTTTAAAAAGCCTGTGGAGAGATTTGAACTCCCGACCCCTTGATTGCTTTGCGAAATCGCGAAGCATGCAAAATCTTGATTTCAGCGTACAAGTCAAGTGCTCTACCACTGAGCTACACAGGCATATTTGATTTTATGTGTAGCGAACTAATCTCGTTTTGCGAACGGGGTTAGTGTAAGGGGCGTCCCCTCATGAGCTACACAGGCATCATTATTTTAAGAAGAAAACTACTTTTAAAATTTATTGTATAAAAAAATTTTCCACCTTACTGTTGTTGATGTTTGAGCCTCGCTGACAAAGTCCTAAATTCTCTTCGCTACCACTAAAGTATTAATTCCCAACAACTAACACAAAAACCATTTATCTAATATAATAACCTGTAAAACCATCTTCTTAAAAGGTTATACATCAAAATCTTCAGAAAATTTCGAGATTTAGCGAAGCAATTCTAAGAACAATCAGGAGCGAGCCTTTAGGTGAGAGATTATTTTTTCTCAACCTTAAAGATTCTTATCTCGCATAAAGATAATGGGTAAATTTTTTTTAGTTTTGAACTTAACTCTCTCTGAATTTTGCTTTTTATTATATCGTCGAATATTTCGTCTGTTGTTTTGTCTTTAACGTAGTTTAATATTTCTTCTTTTGCTTTTTCTCTTAGCGCTTTCCTTACCGCCCTTGAAACTTTTCTTCTTGTAATCAAGAAAGGTTTTATTCTTGCTTTTGAATTTTCACATTGAACTATAAAAGAATCCTCGACGTAGTTTGTACCTTTACGAATCATTCTCCTCAGAAAATAAGGAAGTACTTTAGCTTGGATGGGATGGGCAACAAGATTTTCTTTTTCAGCTTTTACCTCTAATTGTAGAATCATGCTTTTTCCTTTTAGAGAGCGAGTCAAATCGTAATTTATTATTCTTCCCCCGATTTCTTTTTGTTCGTATGCTTGAAGGTCTGTTTCTTTTCCCAATATAGGCATATCAACTTCGAAAAATCTTTTTCTTTTTTTTGCTTGCGCCATTTTATTCTTGTGTTATTTTTCCTGTTCTTTTATTTCTTCTACCTTGACGATATTTAGACTTTCCGCATGTTGAGCAAGTGTACATTATATTTGTTTTTTTCGTGGTTTTACTTTTTCTTTTGAATTTTGATACAGCAGGTTTAGAACCCCATTTACCTTTATTTCCTATTCCCCTTCCCAAGCCACGAGATCTTGCCCTTGAAATTGAACCACGAGTAAGTGTTCCACGCTTCGCCCCTGTCGAGACTAACTTGATTTTTTGGTCTGTAACTTTTTTACAATAAGGGCAATACCTTTTTGTGTTTTTAGGTAGTTTCATTATTTGATGAGAAAAATTAGGTTTTTAAAAGTGTTGATAAGCGATTACAAATACACATCGTGAGACACTGAGATAGAAAGGCGATTACGCAGAGAAATAAAATTCTTTCAGAAGATTTGAATGGAGCATGGACGCATCGTAAAACACTGAAAAATTAATGTGATGAATATTAGAAATATTTAAATAAGCCAAAGCCTATTTTTGATTATGATTAAAAAGATCTTAGGGGGTGTATCATTTATTATAGGGACTGTTTTGATTATTTTTTTTCATGTGAATATTACAGGAAATGTAGTTTCTGATACAGCAGGAAGTTTAAGTGGGATATTTGGTTTGGTTTTAATTGTTGGAGGAATTACACTAATTGTTGAGTCTTCGAGTTTGGAAGGAAGGTTGGGTCATAATGAAAAAGAAGTAATAAAAAATGCTTTTAGAAATTGGGATGGTAAATTAAATTCAGATAGAAGAAGAATACTAGAACGGTTTGGAATTGAGACAGAGAAAACGCATAAAGGGCGTGTTGCATTTTATATTCCTGGCGCTCATGGGAAAGTTTATGCTAGTGAAAAACCAAAAGATCATAGGGCAAAATTGAATTTTGCAACAGAACTAGCCCGTTACGTAGAAATGAATTATAGGTAATTAGATTAGTCTTTTGAGTAATAACGCGCGACGTTCTTGGTTTTCTTTTTTATTATAACTCCTTTTTTGATTAAAACTTCACGAAGATTTGCAGAGTGTCTAACTTTTAATAGGCGATTAAGTTCAGATGGTCTTATCCCTGGTTTTTCTTGATTAAAGAAAGCATTTTTTTCAACAATTTTTCTCTTGGTTTTTCCATTTCAAAAATGGTCCCACGCGGAATCGAACCGCGGTCTCGTCCATTTTGATGTTATCAACTCCGTAGAGGTGCCGAAGGAAGTTGGCTTCAGCGTCAAGAGAAGGTTGATTGATCGTCAAGGACACGTCTTAGCCATTGGACTATGGGACCTGAAATTTTATGAACTGAGAAATATTTAAATATAATGATATCATATTTTTTTGATGAGATGGAAAATTTTCCTGTTTTTGATTTATGTTCTGTTCGGTTTTTATTTTATTAACGTATCACTTAATTTTGTTGAAATTCCAGAATTCATTTCAGATTTAGACTCTTGGATAATGCTTATTGGGGGAGCACTAATTATACTAAGTGGGTTTGAACATTTTTTAATCGGCGGCAGAAATAAGAAAATTTTAGCCGTTAATGAATAACATTTATATGGATAGGTTTATATCTATATTAATATAGCTATATAACAGTATGTCGGAAATTATAAACTTATTAAAAAAAGCTCAAAAATTGGCCACAAGTATTGGCATTAATAATATCTTACAACCTGGAGTAATAAAAGAATTAATTATTGCCGAAATTTTAGGACACACTTTAATACCTCAAAAGAATTTGCCTGATGCAAGGGACAATCAGAATCATTATTATGAATATTTATCAAGTATTAATAGAAAAAATGTGAAAACTAATAAAGGAAGTAGCTTTCAGATTGATAGATTAACAAAAAGTAACTTAAAAAGAATTATTAGAAATAGTGGGTTTTATTTCGCTTTTTTTGAAGACCATCTTACAGTTGAAGAAATTTACAGGTTAGAAACTGCGGATGTACTTAAAGAAGTTAAAAGGCAATTAAGATTGTGTAAAAATAAGATTGGACATATCAATTTCTTAACAAAGTGGGTTAAAATGACTGGTAAAAGAATATATCCCATATAAGGTCAGATAGATTTTTATATATAATTTCCATCTTTTTTTGATGAATCCGAGAGGTGATGATGGTATTTTCTCGTTGGGAAAACAAAGACGCGGACAGCTTACAATTTTTATACTAGTTGCAGTTATTATATTGGCAGCAGTGGTTTTGTTTTTTGTAGCAAGAAATTTTTTTGTTTTTTCAACAATTCCTGCAAGCATTGAACCAGTTTATGTTTCTTTTACAGAGTGTTTGGGAGATGATGTATTAACAGGAGCAGGAGTTCTTGGAAGTCAAGCAGGGTATATTGAACTTCCTGAATTTCAACCCGGAAGCACATACATGCCGTTTTCGAATCAACTGGATTTTTTAGGAAATCCAATTCCTTATTGGTACTATGTTTCTGGTAATGGTTTGCAGAAAGAGCAAGTTCCTTCTTTGAATGATGTGGAGTCTCAATTAGAGGTATTTGTCGATGAAAGGATAAGGGACTGCGAACTTGAAAGCTATTATGAAGAAGGATTTGAAATTTCTATGGGAGAACCAAAATCAACTGTAAAAATAAACAAAAATAATATTAATATTGACTTGGACATGGATTTGAGCATTGAAAGAGGAAATGATAGTGTATTAATAAGCAATCATGATATTTCTATGAATTCAAAATTAGGAACTTTGTATGATTCTGCGCGAGAAATTTATGACCACGAACAGGAGACCCTTTTCTTGGAAAGATATGCTGTTGATACATTAAGACTTTATTCTCCTGTCGACGGTGTTGAACTTACATGCAGTCCATTAGTCTGGAAAACTAATGAAGTTTTCTCTGAATTGCAAAACGCAATTGAGGCAAACACTCAGGCAATAAAAATATCTGGTAATGAATTCACATTGAATGATGAAGAAGATAAATATTTTGTGAATGACATTTCTGTGGAAGGTGATGTGAGGTTTTTGAATTCAAAATCCTGGAGCTATGCTTACGAAGTAAATCCCTCAGAGAATAATATCTTGGTTGCAAATCCTGCTGGAGCGAATCAACTTGGACTAGGAATCCTTGGATTTTGCTATACACCATATCATTTTGTTTATGATGTGAAATATCCCGTTTTAGTTCAAATATCTGAGGGAGAAGAATTATTCCAGTTTCCTTTTGCAGTTGTAATTCAGGGAAATAATCCTAGAGAACCTCTGCTTGATTCAGAGGCTGTTGATTTTGAAATTCCTGAATTGTGTGAACAAAAAAATACAGAAATAACTGTGAATGTTTATGACACAAAGCTCAATTTAGTTAATAATGCCGAAATTTCTTATGAGTGTTTTGGAACAAAATGTTCTATCGGTCAAGCAACGAGTGGAATCTTGAAATCTGATTTCCCACAATGTATAAATGGGGATGTAATAGTCAAGGCAGAAGGTTACAAAAATGCAAGACATCAATTTTCAACTGTTGAACAGGGAATTGTTGATGTAGTTATTGACAAACTTTACGAATTGAATGTTGAATTAACTCTCGACGGAGTTAATTACAATGGTCAAGCAACAGTTAGTTTTGTTTCTGATGATTACATACAGACAATTATTTATCCAGAACAGAAAAAAATAAAATTAAGCGAAGGTGATTATGAAGTTCAGGTTTTTGCATTCAGGAATTCCTCTTTGCGTTTAGGAGAAACTAAAAGCGAACAATGTGTTGAAGTTCTGCAGACAGGGATAGGGGGATTTTTCGGATTTACGAAAGAAAACTGCTATACAGTTGAATTCCCTGCACAAGTTGTTTCGAATGCATTAGCTGGAGGGGGAAAGCAAGGATATTATATTTTGGAATCTCAGCTTTCTAGTTCAAATGTTATTGAAATAAATGTTCAATCATTCCCAACTCCAAACACAATTGAGCAGCTTCAGCAAAATTATATTTTACTTGACGAAAAAAGTTTGAATATAAATTTCAGATGATAACAAAAAACAAAGATTTGACTTTTGCAATAATTTCTTTATTTGCAATTTTATTTTTGATTTGTTTTATTTCCGCGCAGTCAATTTATTCGAATCCACAATATACTTCCCCTGGATTTTCTCCTGGATTAAGTGGAATTCAGGGAATTAGTGGTATTTCCGGTTTTAATGCCCAGATGTGTGGCAAAAGCCAGGATTTTATTTTACAAATCGCGCCATTTGGCTGTTCTCCTGCGGTTGTGAGAAGCGATTTGCTTGAAGAAAGAAACGTACCTGTTTTCTGTCCTGTTCTTGCAACAAAAATAAATCCATTAATTGATGTTGAAGCTATTGAATCTATGACTTTTCGAGGAGAATATTCTCCGGGAGTTTCTGGAGTTGGATTTTATCCTGCGAGGGCTGCTGTGAAAAGAACTTATTCAACTTTAATCAATTCACCGACTCTGGAAAATGTTGGTTATGCAGTTATTGTTTTGAATCAACAGCCGAATGAGTCAGCGATGCCTAATTTTGTTCAAGGAAATTTAACAGCGTTTATCAGATATGACATTGAAAATGCTTACGGAATTGGTCCTGCGACGAGATATTTGCCTTTAATAGATAATGATGAATGGAGTAATAAGTTTAGACAATATGGCTTCTGGAATGGAAAAGCACTTCTAAGAGCCGAAGATGTTGAAGATAACAGCGCTGTGATTTCAATTTATCTTGATGAAAATAACAGATTAACAACGCAAACGTTAAGAGTTGGAGAGACTTCAAATCAAATTTATCTTCCAGGGTATTATTGTGCTGCTAATTTGAGGTTGAGACTTGATAGTTTGACAGTTCCAAATACAAGAGCAAAGCTTAGTATTAACGGAGAGATTGTTGAAGTTGGGGAAAGAGAAAGATTCCTTGAGAATTTGTGTAGGGTTACAGACATTGAAAAAAATGGATTGTTTGAGAGAGTTGATGTTAATTGCAGAACAGACCCTGGAAGTGATGGAACTTTTTCATTGATAAATTCCCCTGAACTTACATTGAGCATAGACGAAAATCAAGGAGATTACCAAATTGGTGATAAACTTTACGAGTCAGAAGGAAAGTTTGTTTATTTTGCATATGCTGAAGCGAAAAAATATTCAAATGATGAAGGGGATTTGGATTTGGTTGTTTTTTTAAAGACATCAACTCAAGACAAGGAAAGATTAGATAATGATGAAATTTCAAAATCAGAGACACTATACAAGCAGATGATTCGCGATGAGAAGACAAGCATAGGGGTTATTGATTTCTCTCTTGATTTGTTTGAATCTTATATTTCATTGGCAAGGCAGGCTTATGGATTTTTTGGGAAAGGAGAAATTTATGCTATAATTCCTCAAGGGCATGGTTATGAGATGAAAGGCAAAACAGTCTTTTTCGACGGATTGTCAGAAGCAACAAACAACAGAAATATTTTTGGCGTTGATGAAAGATTAAACGGACGCTGTGTTGTAAATGGAGGATTTGAGCCGTCGAGGTGTGGGATAGGAGATACTATTTTAGCTGGTAGTTTTGACAATGAAGTTAATCGTGAGAAAGTTGGAAACAATGAGTGGACATGGAATATTGGTACATCTTACACCGATGCTCAAGTAAAAGATCTTTTTACCAGAAACCAAAACAGGGATTCAATTAGGATAAAGTTTTCTGGAGAAGATGATTATATTTCATTCGAGAATTATCTCGAAACTCTTAGGCCGAGCGATGAAACAATATCTGGACGCGATGAATTAGAACAAACTTACGAAAATGCAATGTCTGATTACAGAGAAATAATCGACAATTATCCGAGCGACAAGCCCGGCGATAAAATAGAAAACACACCTACATTTGCAGAACAGGCATTTGTCAACTCAATAATTCTTGCTGAAAAAACAAATCAGAAAAAAACAATGGTTGAATTATGTAAAGAATTTAGGGATAGTTATCCAGATACAAGTATTTATCCTGATATATGTGAAAATGCATTAAAGATTGCAAGCTCTGAAATTGCCCGACAGGATGTAATAATCAACGGTAAAATTCGTGAAATTTCTTTTGACGGAATTTATGAACCAAGTTCTGAAGAATTTGGAGCAGAGATTTCAATAAGATATCCTAATAATGATTTTATTCCAATTAAGCTGACTAAAAATGAAGTATATGTATTAAATGAAGAAACCGGCGAGACTATACAGCTTTTATCTCTTAATGATAATTCAGCTGTCTTGAATTTTAATTTGAGGTCAGACAGTTTTATAGACAGCACTTTGGTTGCTGCTTTTGGAAATCCTAGAAAAACACTAAGAGAAGATGTTGGCGATAGTTTCGGAAGCAAATATACTTTCACTTTGACTGACATAAATTTGGAAAAACAGGCAAAAGTTTCTGTGATTCCTGGAGTTGAGAACGCAGGCACAGAAGCGAATTTGAGTTTCAAGATTGGAATTGAAAAAAGAGCAATTCAATTGTCTCCTAGTGAAATAAAGAACAAGATAAACAACTTGAATGATTCAATAAACAAGTGGGAAGGCAACTCCGAAGCTTTGGGAAATGTTGTGAAAGGATTTAATGGAATGTGTCTTGCTACAGGAACTGCTTTAACTGTTAAGAACTTTTTTGAAAACCTCGACGGGAAATCTATTTCACGACAGGAAGTTATGAGAAGCGAGGGAGGTTGGACAGATATTTGCGACAAAAAAACAACTGCCGGCGAATACAGTTCATTGGACGCGTGTTTCTTAGACAATACCGAAGCAATTGACAAAGATGTCGAAGCTGTTCATGAAATAATTCAGTCTCAGGAAGCGATTAATGAAGGTAACTTGTGTGGAAGACTTGGAGATATAAGGCAAGGTTTAGGAAATCAAATCGTAGACCCGAGAAATGAAATTACAAGCCAGGATGTAACTTTTTCAGATGATTTGAATGCTGCATTTGGTACAGATAATGAAGGAAAATGTGATATGGTTTCTTTAACTCAGGCACGAGATTTGGAAAGATTGAATTTAATCGCAGAGTCAAATGATATAAGTGCTGAAATAAAAACATCTGCTGAAATTGAGAGGTATAAAATTTTGTCAAATATAAATTCAAATGTTGAAGGAATTGTTGCACAGAGAGTTGCACAAGCTTCTGCATCACAAAATGGTTTGCCAGGAATGAGTTTTCCATTTTCAGGCCCAACTCAAGATACAAGACCTCCAACAACTTATCAAGGAAAAAGCACTTCTGGTTTTGGAGATATTAATTCAGGAAAGAAAATTCAAGGAATAACTTTGAGGAGTACTCAAATGTCTTATTATGTTGCTTTAAGAGATTTAGGAAGCAATAAATATGCAATTGATGATGACGGAACAGCAGTTTATGACATTAGTGGGAATAAAATTACTGATGAAAATATTATTACTCAAGTCAGGCAAGAATTTTCCTCGGGATTCATAAAAAGAGATTCTTCATCTTACAACAACAATTTCTTAGATCCAAAGGTTCAGTATTTTGAAACAGGGCAATACAAGGGCTTACCTGCTTTGGTTCCATTTGACTTACAAAACGGATGGTATGCAGTGACAAAGCAAACATTCCCAGGTTTTGGAGGAATTAGGACTTATGATGATTCTGGAAATGTTGGAAGTTTTTATCTTTGCAATGTAGGATTTAATGGAAAAGCTGAATTTAATTCTCCGAATTTGGGCGATGATGAATGCCAGCAATTTAATCCGGCAACAGGAACTGTATCTTACAGTTTTGCAGGAATAGATGATCCTAGAGAAGTAAGAAGCTTGGTTGATAAAGCAACGAGAGCAATAAATAGTGTAGCTAGTGCTTATAGGCCGGGAATAAGTGGGGTTATAAGAATAGGTACAGAGGATGTTCCTGTTGGCGAGCCGGCAGTAGGAGTTCCTGAAGTTCAATGCCAGGATTTCATGTCACCTAGTGAATGTAATTTATTATTCAATGTTTGCGACCCTGTTGTATGTCCTTCAAGTAGATGTAACCTTGGGGGAAATTATTACGTCGCTGATGTTGTCCAAAGTGGAATTGTTGGAAGTGCTTTGTTATGTTTGCCGAATATAGAAGAAAATATTTATGTTCCTGTTTGTCTTACTGGAATAAAAGCAGGAATTGATTCTTTGATTTCAGTTCAGAAAAGCTACAGGGATTGCTTGCAAACTAATTTAGATACAGGAAAGACAATTGGAATTTGTGATGAGATTCATAGTATTTATCTTTGCGACTTTTTCTGGGATCAGGCACAACCAATATCTCAGATAGCAGTTCCGAAAATTTTTGAATTTTTAACTACAGGTTCATTAAGTTCAGGAAAAAGAGGGGGTGGAGAGTATTTAGCAATTCAAAGTGCGTGGCAAAATGCACAAGACTCTGCAAATTATTTCACTAGTTATTATGGGAACAATGCATTCCAGGCATTTAATGTTCAATCCACGAATCAAATTGGAAGCGCAATATGCAGGAATTTTATTTCAGCAACTTACCCCACAGATGTTGGTTTGAGTTCTTTAATTGAACCAAGGTCACCGCCTCAGTTCACAGCGTGGTTTTCAGAGCAGACTTATACAACAGCGACGGTTCCAGCAACATCACAGTACAAAGTGTTTTATCATATTTTCGCCGGAGAAAACACAGGGCAAATAGACAATATTGGAGTTTATTACAATATTTATTTGAGAAGTCCTAGTGGAGTTTCATTTTATCAGACAAATCCGACGGTGAATGTTGCTTCAGGGTATATTGCTCCAGGAGGTTACGCATCAGAGACAAGGGACTTTATTGCTCCGGAAGGATACAAAGAATTATGTGTAAGAGTTAATGCGCAGGAGGAATGTGGTTTCAAACAAGTCTCAACTGATTTCTCTTTGAATTATCTGAAAGATAAATACTTGGAAGAAGAAGCGAGCAGGACAGATATAATGACTGAAACAGAGTGTGTTGCTGGAACGCCGAGCGCTTTAGGTTTGATTAATCCTAACTTGCAAGCAGGAGCTGAAGAAGCATTGAATCCTGAAATTTACAATAGGGGGATTATAAGAGTTTGTGCGACAGATAATCCCGGGAAAAACACAGATTCATTAACAGGAACAAAAGATGGAAGGTGGCAGGAAGTTGGAACGTGTGACAATGGAGAAGGAAGAGTGAAATGTTACATTGATACACAGAGTGTTAAAGATACTATTAAAGTTGTGAATCTCGAGGATGAAACTCTTGATTCAATAACTGAAAGGGCTGAAGCTTCTGATAAAATAATTGCAGAAACAGAAAATGTTGACAAGGAAATAAAAGATATCGGAGATTTGATGAGTTTAGTGCAAATAAAAGCGCGCGAAATTATACAGAGAATAAATAATATTGTTTCTGGAAAGAATTTAATTGAGAGAGCAATTTTATCAAATCAGAAAGCTCAGCTATATCTTTTTAGAGGAGATGCTCATGCACAGATTGTTAAAGACATAATTGCAAAAAAACCCTTTCCAGGAGTTTCTCCTGTTTCAGTTACAGATTTAATAGAAGCGCCGGATGAAATAGAAATTAGTGAAATTGAACAAATTGAACAAATAAAATGTGAAAGCTGTGGAGACGGAGGTTATGCATGTTATAAAGATGATTGTGGAAGTATTAGCGATAGTTGTTTGTATACTCCTGGAGCTTTAGGGGGAATTTTTGGTGGAACATGTATTGAAGGAGATGTTTCATTACCTTTACCTGAAGATAGAGTTCAAAATATATTAAATAGTGTTTTAGTGATGAAGAATCTTGAAAGTTATGATTCCATTGTTAGTGAAGTTTCTTTGAAGTATTATATCCCTGATGAGTTGATTAAAGGAATAATCTTGCAGGAGTCAAACGCGCAAAATCCTTCGGCAGGTATTACTGATAATTTGGGTTCGTGGGGATTAATGCAGGTAAGTAGGGGTGCAGTAACCGACGTGAAAAACAGTGTTTATGGTGTTGAACCTGTGATAGTGTCTATAAATCTGAATAGCTTTGAAACAGAAATGTCTGACGCGAAGAAAAATATTTACGCTGGAACGCTTTATTACACGCTTCTGTATAATTATTATTTTAGTAAAGGCAATTCTGATGAAGTGAAAAAAATTGCGCTTGCTGCTTACAATTGGGGAAGGGGAAATATTAATGATAATTGTGCAGAAGATAAATGGGTAAATTGCAAAAATATCCCTCCTGAAGTTTTGCAGTATGTTGCGAATATTTTAGAATATGAAAGGAATCTTTGAAATTAAAATTCTCTCGCTTTGCTTGATATTTTAGTCATAATTTCCCACCATAATCACATTTTGACTCTGTTATTGCTATCCCAAAAACACTGAACTTACCCACCCACCCTAAAACTACTAAATAAAAATCCAAAACATAAAATTGCCAAAGTCAAAACACTCTCCTACCATAAAAATGATTAATATCAAAATAAAATTTTATATTAATAGTTTATATTAAACTTGAGCGAGGGTTAAGCGAACACTTATACAGAAAAATGCGGAGAATAGGATTCGAACCTACGTAGGCACTAAGCCACTGGAGCCTAAATCCAGCCCATTTGACCACTCTGGCATCTCCGCGTGAAAAAGAATAAATTTTCTAAGTTAAAAAGATTGGGGTTAATTAGAATTTTAGGCCCACCCACCCAACAGAATTTAATACTAATTAAAACCGATTATTGCAAAACAGGAAAATTAACCCCTAAAACAGAATTTTAGTTATATCCTAAATAAAAATCTTCGCGACTTCGGAGTAAAATATTAAAGCGAGCACTTTAGTGTGAGCGATTGAAAACAAAAATCACTTAACTTTTGCAAGCTCTTTCTCTTTTTGTTTTATTTTTTCTTCCAAGTCGAGTTTTTCAATGAGTTCTTTGTAACGGTTTCTTATTGTAACTTCTGTGATTCCTGCAATGTCTGCAACTTCTCTTTGTGTTTTTTTCTCGTTGTTCATTAAAGCAGCGACGTAAAGTGCTGCTGCAGAAATTCCTGCAGGACCTCTTCCAGAAGTCAATTCTATTTCCTCTGCTTTTTTCAAAATTTTCAAGGCATCGTTTTGTGTTTTTGGGCTTAACTTCAAAACAGAAGAGAATCTTGAGACATAATCTTTTGGAGAGCTCTGCTTGACTTTTATTCCAAGTTTTCTTATTATGAATCTGTATGTTCTTCCTATTTCTTTTCTCTCGACGTCAGAAGCTGTCGCCATTTCGTCAAGTGTTCTTGGGATGTTGTAAGAACGACACGCGATGTACAAACATGCTGCTATTACTGATTCCATGCTTCTTCCACGAACCATTCCCCTTTGCAGAACGTAACGATAAATTCTTGACGCCTCGTCTCTGACAACGCTTGGTAAATTCAAATAGAAAGCAATAACTCTTAATTCAGCCATTGCAAGTCTGAGATTTCTTTCAATGCTTGTTGAAACTCTTTCTTGCCATTTTTTTAATCTTAAGAATTTACGTGTTTGTCCTGATTCGAGTTTGTAAATGTCTGAAATTTCTCCAACGTTTGTTGTTAATCCAGAGTCGAATTTTTGCATGCTTATTGGAGCGCCACCACGCCCTTTTTTCTCACCCTTGTCGAACTTGCTTTGAAGGTCTATTCCTGTGTCAACCATTTTCTCCTCGACAACTAAACCACAATCATTACAAATTACCTCTCCAAGATTAGGGTCGTAAGTTAGATTAACACTTCCACATTCAGGACATTTTTTTATAAAGGTAGCCATATTAAAAATAAGAGTAAAATTTATAAATAGATATCAATCATTCCTTTATAAAGCTTTCCATTAGAAGGGCTTTGTGTATTAAGTAGTCTCTGTGTATAAAGTCTATTTTAACTTCTTTTTGTTATAATGTAATGAATATCTCGTCATTGACCAGCAGATAAGCAAAGCCATCCAAATAGAACCAATTAAAGAAATCCAAAATAAAAAAGGTATGTTCTTTATTTCAGAAAATCCTAAACCTATTAAAAATATTATTAAAACATATAATGGCTGGTTCATCTTTGGTAGGTTTATATCTGGCATTTTAATCTATATACTCCATCACAATAATTTATTTCTTCTTGCCTAATTTCTCCTTTATTGCCTGTTCAATAAAAGAGGAGATGTCAAGGTTATCGCTTTTTGCAACATAAACTTTAACCTCTTTCCACAATTCAGGGTCAACACGAAAACTCTTAGTTGTCTTTGACATAGTAATATAATAATAAAGTAGTATTTAAAGATATATATAATGAAGTATAACAATATATATAAAGTAGTAAAGTAATATATATTACATGGAACAGATATTAAAGACAAACTGGAAAAAGCTTTCAAGAGAAGAGAGAGGAAAGCTCTTGGCTAAATCTACAAGGATAGTCAAAACTCCTTTCGGTTGGAGAGTTACTTCACAAACGAACACTTCAAGACAATATATGGTTAGATTCATAAAAGATAATCCTAAATGCACCTGTCCTGATTGTGAATTAAGACATAAGAAATGTAAGCATATTTACGCTGTTGAGTTCTATATCAAACAAGAAATAGACCAAGAAGGAAAATTAACACAAACTAAAGGAGTTAAGATAAGTTATAGCCAAGATTGGAAGGCTTATGATAATTCCCAGACCAATGAAAAATTAGTATTCCTAAAATTGCTTAGAGAATTATGTGATTTTACAGAACAACCTAATTATAAATTTGGAAGACCAACACTACCATTATCTAAAATGATTTTTGCTTCTGCCTTAAAGGTTTATTCTACTTTCAGTTTGAGAAGATTTATGTCTGATATGAAGATAGTCAAAGAAATGAATTTAATTGATTCTATACCTTGCTACGCTTCTGTAGGACACTTTATGCAGAGGGGAGAGATTACAGATATTCTTAAAAAATTAATCTCAATAAGTTCAAGCCCATTAAGAGAAGTTGAAACAGATTTTGCGATAGATTCCAGTGGTTTTTCTACATCTCGTTTTGCCCGTTACTTTGATTACAAATGGGGCAAAGAAAAAACATATAGAGTATGGTTAAAAGCACATTTAATTAGTGGAACAAAAACTAATATCATTACTGGATGTGAAATTACTGAAGGAGAGGTGAACGATAGTCCTTCATTGCCTCGCTTAGTTGAGGAGACAGCTAAGACTTTCAAGGTGGGCGAAGTAAGTGGAGACAAGGCTTATAGTTCTCGTAAGAACTTACAAGCGATTGAGGATGTAGGTGCTGTCCCCTTCATTCCCTTTAAGAAAAATGTTAGAGGAAAGAGGTCAGGATATGGAATCTGGAAAAAGATGTATCATTACTTTATTTACAAACACGATGAATTTCTTGAGCATTACCATAAGAGAAGCAACGCTGAAACTTGCTTCCATATGTTGAAGACAAAATTCCGAGATAATCTTAGAAGTAAGGATAAGACAGCACAAATTAATGAACTGCTTTTGAAGGTTCTTTGTCATAATATTTGTGT
>JAGVWT010000016.1 GCA_018304175.1 Candidatus Pacearchaeota archaeon | reverse complement strand
ACAGAGAGAGGTTATACTTTACGTTATACGCCGTATAACTATGCTGTAAATAATTAGTCATCTCTTTTGCTCTTTTTGTCACCATAGTCATCCCATAGTGATGGTATTTAAAAGCACTATTGCATTTAGAAATATACTTTTAGAAATATCTTTTGATTTGGAATATTTTAATAAATTTCCAGTTTATTATAATGTTATTATTTAAAATCAATGAAAAATAATTATTAATTTCTGATAAAACTTAAATACCCTAAACAGAAATCTTTCGTTCTTTGCTCAACAATAAATTATTTTTAGTCAAAAACCATGCAAACTGGAGAAATCTTTTTACAGTTTCATTTTCCATATTAAGCTTATACATATCTGATTTTCCCACCCTTCTTGTTTTAATGATTATGCCTTTTTCAAGAAATTCATCAAAAAAACTTTTAAGAGAATTATAACTTATTTCTGCTTCCTTCGCCATGTCAGTCATATTAAAATCAAAAAAATGATTTCCAATTAAGAAATCCAAAAATCTAAGTTTAGGGGTATCTCCAAAATACTCCAAAAATGCTGATTTACTCTTTTCGTTTTCCATAATTTATGTATGAATAAGGGGTTTATAAATATTTCTATAAAATACTCTTAAACTATCAAAAGCAGAAACATTTAAATAAAACTCCCTCTTGAAAGATTAATGGATACTATTAAAAAAGAAAAGGCTCAGTTAATGTTCAAGCTTGCTTATTCAAAAAAGAACTGGGGAGCTAAGTACGATAGATTGGAACATTTTAAGAGATTTCAAAATTTAAAACAAATTGTCAAAGAACTTTCGAATAAAGGTTGGTTAATCGTTAAACTCAAACCAGATTACACTGGAATTTCTTTAAATACAAAATACAAAAAAGAAATCATAGATTTTATTGAAAAACATATGCCTGAATTTAGAGAAGTGTAATTAAGTGATCAATAACTCTTCCAAATTACAAGCCTGCCTTCTCTATCCCTCAAAAAAATAGTATCACCTGAACTAGTCCAGACATAATCTTCTCCTCTCCAATAAAGTATGTTCCCGCTATTTTCTTTTTCATCTACAATCACTTTAACTTGACTGTTTGTATTGAGAAAAAAAGTCGGAAATAAAAACTTTTTTCTTCCCTCGTCTTTTATTTCCCAGCCAGTTATGTCACAGGAGAAAGAGCATTTATTATAAAATATTACTTCTTGGCTTTTGTCGTCAAGTCTTTTCAATTCAATGCAATCAACGCAGATGTTTGTTGATTTTTCACACAGCCTTTTGTCTGAATCAATACATTTTTCCCAAGCTTCTGCAAATTTATCATAATAACTATCTTTTCCAGAAGGAAAATAAAAATTTGCAAAACCTTCTTCCACAAGTCTTAAGTTTACATTTTCTCTTCCTAAAAACACGTAAGCAAGTTTTCTTCCGTATAAGTCAACTTTATCTTTCCCAAATTTCATAGCCACAGTTTTGTTCAGAGTTTTGTCCTCAAGAAATTTCTTTGCTTCTTCATAATATCTCTCGCCTTTCTCAGGAGTATTTATTCCAAGAAGTCTTGTTGAGTTTCCGTTTATCACAGCAGTGTCGCCATCAATAACTCTTTCAACAAATCCTGTTTCTCCTTCGTTCAAAAAGCTTTCGAGTTTTCCGTCTATGAAGTCGTAATTAATTATAAGCAGAAGCAAAATCAAAAATATAATTGCAGAAACCTCAAGTTTATTTTTCATAATTATAATATTGGTTTGTTGTGTTAAAAAGTTTTTATGTGAAAATATGATGGACTGCCTCGCTTCACGGCTTTGTTATCCCATTCCTGAAACACTGCGTTTTTCCCAACTCGTGCCACACTAAAAATTAATACTACCCCATCACCACAAACCCCAATTTGCGTTTTATAAAATCACCCCTAATCACTGAACCTTTCCCAACTCGCGCCCTGACTTTGCTATACATAACAAAATTGACAAAGTCAAAACACTCACCCACCCGACAGAATTAAATAATTAAAAATATCTCCTCTTAATTAACTTTAATAATTATCTTCGCTAAAGCTCAACTCACTTATTGATAATATTATTTAACACTAAACACACAAGATTTTACATTAGCAATTAAAGAATTTTCAATATTGTAATGCGGGGAGGAGGATTCAAATGAGGGGTAACTACGTTTCCCCTTACACTAACCCCTTCCTTTTTCGTTTAAACTGATTTAGTTCAAGAATCCACTAGTTGATGTTTACAACATTAAGAAATGCGGGGAGGAGGATTCGAACCTCCGAAGGCACTAAGCCACAGGATCGCTTATGCATTGATCCCAACTTACGCTGTCCTAACGAACAACTGACATCTTAAGTCCTGCCCTTTTGACCACTCAGGAATCCCCGCGTCTACAAAAACAAGAAAATAAAGGTTTTAATGCTTTTTGTCAGAAGAAACATTTAAATAATTTACAACTGTATACTATTGTATATGGAAACTACAATAAGGATATCCCAGGAAGTTAAAAAGCAACTTGATAAAATGAAGCTATTTGATAAGGCTAGCTACAATGATGTTATAGAATTGCTTTTGGAAGATAATCTAGAATTAAACGAGAAAACAAAGAGAGAAATAGAAGAAGCAAGAAAAGAAGTAAAAAAAGGGAAAGTTGTTTCTCATGAAGAAGTTAAAAAAAGATTTGGTTTATGATATTTAAAATAGACTGGACAGAAAAATCTCTAAGGCAATTAAATAATCTGGATCAAGTGATTTCTTCAAGAATTGTTAAAAAAATAAATGAACTAAGAGAAGAACCATTTTACAAGATAAAAAGATTAAAAGGAATAGGTGCTTTTAGCTTAAGAATTGGAGATTACAGGGTTATTTTAGATATTGATGTTAATAATAAAATAATTTATATCTTAAAAATTGGACACAGAAAGAACATTTATGACAAATAGTTTTTTCGCAAAAACTTTTATAAACTAATTTCTAGCTTATAATAAAATGGCAGAAAAGGAAACACAGTTTGAAAAAATAAAAAGGATTAGTAGCACTCAGAAAAATATCCGTAATATTGCGACATCTGCGCACATTCACCACGGAAAAACAGCTTTAACAGATAATCTTCTCGCTGCTTCAGGGCACATGGCTGCAAAATCCGCAGGAAACTTGGATGCGGGAATGGCGACGTGGCAGCACTCTGATGAGCAGGAAAGATTGATGACTGTCGACGCTGCGAATGTTTCAATGGTTCACGATTTTCACGGAAATGAATACTTGATTAATTTAATTGACACTCCGGGACACGTTGACTTCGGAGGAAATGTTACTCGTGCTATGAGAGCTATCGACGGAACAATCGTTTTGGTTTGTGCTGTTGAAGGGATAATGCCACAAACAGAGACTGTAATCAAGCAGGCGCTAAGAGAAAGAGTAAAACCTGTTTTGTTTATAAACAAAGTTGACCGTTTGATAAAAGAATTGAAATTAACTCCAGAAAAAATGCAGGAAAGATTCATAGCAATATTCCAGGAATTCAACGAACTCGTCAAGAAAATTGCAGATTCAGAATTCAAGGAGAAGTGGGCTGTTGACATAAAAGATGGAAGTGTCGCGTTCGGCTCAGCGAGAGAAAACTGGGCGCTTTCTGTTCCGTTCATGCAGAAGAAAGGAATCACTTTCAAAGATATTTTCAGGCTTTACGAAATGTCTGAAGAAGAAAAAAAAGAATGGGTCTGGAAAAATGCTCCGTTGTACGAAGTTCTTTTGGATATGGTAGTAAAACACCTTCCAAATCCCATCGATGCGCAAAAATACAGAATTCCAAAAATTTGGCATGGCGAACTTGACAGCGAGATGGGAAAAAATCTTATCAACTGCGACCCTAAGGGAAAAATTGCATTTGTCATAACAAGAATTGTAATTGATCCGAGAAGTAGCAAAGAAATTTCTGCGGGAAGATTATTTTCAGGAACTTTGAAAACAGGACAGGAAGTTTATTTGAATCTGGCGAAACAAAAACAAAAAATTCAGCAGCTTTTTATTTACAACGGAATAAAACCAGAACAGCTTCAGGAAATTGGGCCGGGAAATGTTTTAGCAATTGCAGGCGTTACAGGGGAAGCTGGGGAAACAATAACACTTGAGCCAGAAACTCCATTCGTGGAATTGAAACATATTTTCGAGCCGGTTATCACGAAAGCGATTGAAGTTAAAAAAACTGCAGACTTGCCAAAACTTGTGGAAATTTTAAAAAAAGTTGCGAAAGAAGACCCATCTGTTAAAATTACAATCAATGAACAAACCGGAGAAAGCTTGATGTCAGGAATGGGTGAGCTTCATTTGGAAATTATAGAAAACAGAATCAAAACTGAAAAAGGACTTGACGTTAAAACATCGTCGCCGATAATTGTCTACAGGGAAACAATCACGAAAGAATCCCCTTCTGTCGAGGGAAGAAGTCCAAACAAACACAACAGCTTTTTCATTAAAGTGAGTTTGCTTGATGATAAAGTTTACGAAGCTATCAAAAACGGAGATTTACCGCAGGGAAGAATAAAAAAGAAAAACCAGCAAGTAACAGACAAACTTTCTGGATTAGGCTGGAGTGGAGATATGATTAGAGATGTAAAAGAGATATACAAAGGAAATATGTTGCTTGACGAAACACGAGGAGAAGTTCACATTGGTGAGATTATTGAAATGGTTATGGATGCATTTGAAATGGTTATGGACCAAGGGCCTTTGGCAAGGGAACCTTGTGAAAAACTCATGATTTCTTTGGTTGATACAAAGCTTCACGAAGATGCAATTCATCGTGGTCCTGCGCAAGTTTATCCTGCAATCAGAGAATCAATTACAGAAGCAATGCGAAAAGCAAATCCTTCTTTGCTAGAACCAATTCAAATTCATGTTATTGAAGTTCCTGACAAATTCATGGGAGAAATCACAAAACTCGTCGGAAGCAAGAGAGGGCAATTAATGGGTGTGGATCAGGAAGGAAACACTGCAGAAATAAAAGCAAAGCTTCCTGTTTCAGAAATGATTGGATGGAGCAATGATTTGCGTTCAGCGACAGAAGGTCGCGGAAACTCATCTTTGGCTGACCAGTTCTTCGAAAAAATTCCTGCAAGTCTGCAAGCAGATGTTATAAGAAAAATCCGAAGCAGAAAGGGTTTGGCTGAGAACCAATAATTCTAAAACAGAAATCTATAAATAATTTAGAGAATAAGGAATTATATGACTATCGAATCTGAAGTCTGCGATTTTTTCAAATCTGAAAAATTCAAAGATGTTTTAGAGATAATTAAATCTCGCAGATATATTTCTCATGATGGATTGATTCATAATATAATTTATATAAAAGAGTTATCAAAAGAAAATTTTCTTGGAGCTTGTAAATGTGTATTTGCAAACTTAGAAGAAAAAGTTGTTTCAGACAAAAAGCACTTGAAAATGTCTTATATTGACTATGATAGTGTAAGATTTTATAGATTGATTAGTGAAAAGTTGGATATAGATTACTGGACAGAAAGAAGAACCTGATTTTCAAATATCATAATCTTTATAAAACAAATTTTTCTATTTTTAAGATGTTTATAGAAGATTTTAATGCAATTGTGGAAGGAGCATCTCGCGGTGACAGTTGGGAATGGTTTAACTACCATATTAAAATTGTAGACTTAGACATCCCAAAAGATGCAGGAACTTTGTTTGATGGAGTTAACAATTATGAACTATTTAAAATAACAAGAGATTTCAGGGAATTTCAGGAAATAGAATTTCCATTAAATAAAGTAAGAAATTTGAATTGGAATTTAAGTTCTTGTCCCGGCGTTATTCTTCCTTATCTTGGTCATAGACCTCTTCACACAATTCAAATACCGAGGGCAGTTTTTGTAGATGATGGAAGAATTTTCATAGAAAGACATATGAAAGAAAAAGAAAAATATCTTGAATCATTGGCTAAATCTTACCTTCCTTTTATTGGTAGTCGTTTTAAAAATAAAGAAGTGGTTTTGGAAACAGTCAATAAAAAACATAAAGACTATCTGTTGTCTTTAAACCAAAGATTTCATTAAAAAATTATCAAAAGATTTATAAATCTATTTTTTTATTAACAATCTACATGGATAAGCTGAAATGAAAACTTTTCACATAATCCATTTTCAAAATTAAGGAAAACACAAAAATGGCTAAAGAAAAACCAAATATGAATATTGTTTTCGTCGGTCACGTCGACGCTGGAAAGTCAACAATAGTTGGGCAATTAATGTTTCAAACCGGTGCAGTTTCCAGCCAGGAAATGGAAAAATTGAAAGCAGAAGCTCAAAAGCATGGTAAAGTTGGTTTTGAATTTGCATATGTTATGGATAGTATCAAAGAGGAAAGAGAAAGAGGAGTTACAATTGACCTTTCTTACAAAAAGATCATGACCCAGAAATTTCAAATCACAATTATTGACGCTCCAGGACACAGAGACTTCGTTAAGAACATGATCACAGGGGCATCACAGGCAGACGCAGCATTCCTTGTTATTTCTGCTCCTGCAGGAGTTGAACCACAAACAATAGAACACCTTTGGCTTTTAAGAACAGCAGGAGTAAAAAATATCTCTGTTGCAATAAACAAAATGGATGCCGTAGGTTTTGGAGAAGACAAATTCAAGAAAGTAAAAGATGATGTTTCAAAATTACTTCAGCAAGTTGGTATCAGCCCAGACAAAACCCCGTTCATTGCATGCTCAGGATTGAAAGGAGACAACATTGCAAAGAAATCAGAAAATCTTCCTTGGTACAAAGGACCAACAATTCTTGAACAATTTGATTTGTTCCCTGATCCTGAATTGCCTACAAATCTCCCAATGAGAATGCCTGTCCAGGACGTTTACGAAATTACTGGAATAGGAACAGTGCCTGTCGGTAAAGTAATTTCAGGAGTTATGAAAAAAGGAAGCAAAGTACTTGTTCTTCCTGGTAGAACTGGAAAAGGTATTGAAGGAGAATTAAGGACAATTGAAATGCATCATGAACAAATGGATGAAGCTTTGGCTGGAGACAATGTTGGAATAAACATCCGTGGCGTTGGTAAAAAAGATATAGCGCGTGGTGATGTTGTCTGCGACGCAGGTAAGCCAGTTCCTGTCGTTGAAGAATTTATCGCAACAATAACTGTAATAAATCACCCAACTGTTTTGGCTAAAGGTTATACTCCTGTATTCCACATTCACACAGCACAAGTTCCATGCCAGATTACAGAATTAATTGCTCAGATAGACCCAAGAACAGGAGCAACAATAAAAGAACATCCAGATTTTCTTAAAAATGGCGACGCTGCAAAAGTAAGAATTCAGCCTAGAGGAAACTTAGCTCTGGAAACTCAAAAAGACAATCCTTACATGTCAAGATTTTCTATAAGAGACGCCGGGCAGACAGTTGCAGCAGGTATTTGCAACGAAATTGTAAAAAAGAAATGATTTTATCAAAATTTTTACCAATTAAAAGAAGATAAAATAATGAAAGAAGATAAAATAATGAAAGAAGATAAAATAATGAAAGAAGATAAAATAATGAAAGAAGATGAATCAATGGATGACGAAGAAGAGACAGATGAAGATGAAGAAAAGACTGAAGGCAAAGACACATCTGACGACGATGACTTGTAATTAACAAAACTTTTTCTTTTTTTCTTTTTATAAAGATTGCAAAATTCTTTTTTATAAGCAGGTTTATATAACAATATACCTAGCTAATTTTATGAATTGGGGTGCGATTTTCAGCGGAATTTTTGCAGTAATTGTAATTTTGCTGCTTGTTGTTTATTGGATGCTTCCTTACAACGAGATAGAATTCTCTCAAAATGAGGTTTTTGATAGTAACTTCAGTTATGTTTTTGATAACTCAAGTTTAAACGGAAGCGTAAAGCAGTTTTATGAGAATATGAGGTATCCAAAAAAAGAAATTTCTTACAGAATTTACGAATGTCCATTACAGAAAAAGAACGACTTGGAGAATGCATTTAGAATAATATCTAACTTGACTGTTTTGGATTTTTATCCTGCGGAAATAGACGAAGATATTTATGCAACATGCGACTCTGAAAATAGGATTGAGGAAGGATTGTTCATTGCAGGAGAAGGAGGTCCGACAAAAATAATAAAGACGAAAAATTTTAATGTCATACTCCGGGGTGAAATACTAATCTTAAGAGAATCAAAATGCCCAAGGCCGAATGTTGCACTACATGAAATATTTCACGCGCTTGGTTTTAACCATTCACAAAACCCCGGGAACATAATGTATCACACAAGTAATTGCAATCAGGAAATAGGAAATGACATGATTGATTTCATAGATGAGATTTATTCAGTCCAGGAACTACCGGATTTAGTATTGGAAAACTCATCTGCAAGTATGATTGGTAGGTATTTAGATTTGAACTTTACTATATTAAATAACGGACTGGCAAAAATAGAGGGATTTTCATTGATTATATATGCTGATGACAAGGAAATAAAGAAGCTGGAGTATGATTCCCTAGACATTGGTTATGGAATTTCTTCAACTTTGACTAATATTTTTGTAGCAAAAATAAGTGTTAATGAAATAAGCCTCGTAATAGAATCAGATTCTGATGAGTTAGATAAAAATAATAACGAAATAAAACTAGAAATAAAAAAATAAAAATTAATCTTCGTCAAGAAAGTCTAGCTCTTCCAAAAATTCATCTTCTTCCTCTTCTTCAAGATCAAGAGGTTCTTCCTTCATTTTTTTCCTCTTTTTTATTTCCCAAAGGCAAAATCTAAAAATCAAGTTTTGTCCTCGGTTTATTTTAATTAATTATGTAATAAAATTGGTATTTATAAATACTTCTATGGAAGAGTATATTAAATTTTAGCCGAAATAATATGCTTTCTTATCATAATATCTCTTTTGAATTTTCGTTTCTGGAATTACCTTATAATTCCAGGATTTGTACTTCTTCCCGTCGGTGTAAACATCTTTATAAACAAATTTCTTTTCTTCTTTAGGGTATATATAATAAGTCAGTGATTCTGTATTTGTTTTTCCGAAATAATCTGTAACGTAAAAGTTTACAGTGAAATAACCCCCGTCATAATCTTTATTTTTTACATAAACTGTGTACTCATATATATCATTTCCAAAAAATCCTTCATACTTTCTGTAGTTTTTGGCGGAAATGTAATCCGGATAATCATATTCTCCATAATCCTTCTTATAATATCCATAATCTAGATGGGCTTCTTTAGTTTTTGTATAATCTTTTTCATAACCATATTCATCTTGGTTGTAATATGTGTGTGTATTGTATGAATTTGAAATTGTAGTGGTTGATGCTTCACCAATTTCATCTTCTTCAGAAATACTGATTATTAATAATATCATAATAAACATTAAAACAATTAAGATTAATCCAAGAAAAATTTCAATTACCCTTTCCCTTTCCATCTTTTAAATAAAAGAAAACTGTATATAAGTATTATTGATTTCTGAAAGATATTTTGAAAAATCTCCCTTGAATGACACATATTGGCGTTCGTTAAGAATTTTCTAATATAAAATCTCCCCGCCAGGATTTGAACCTGGGATCTCTCGGGCACTGCTTGACTTTTGGGGTTTCATCGCGGTTCTCTGAGTTCATAAAGAGAGTCTCAACCTTAGGAAAAACCTACAGCCAAGCGCTTTAACCACTAAGCTACGGGGAGTCAAATTATAGAGAATAATTTATTTTTAAAAGTTCTTATTCTTAAAAATTTGTTTGAGAAATTCCAATTGTTGTGACTTATTAAACAATTGCTTCGCTGCGCTCAGATATTTATTAAAACATTTAAATCCAAAAAAATAACTTACGACTAATTCACAATTTTAGAATAACAATTATATTAAATTCGAGTGAGTTTACGAACGAGAGTTTTTCTAATACAAAAGTGAGTAAAATCTTTTAATCACAAAAAATAGGTAATTTAAACAAAAATTACTTATTAAACACGCAAATTTTACTCCTCAATCTCTTTTTTCCTTTGTTCTGTCATAAAAAATGCCCTATTTGAATATGCTTCTTGAATCTTTCCATCTTTTTCATAAATTGCTGTAGCTGAAGGAAGTGCAAACTTCCCTATAACACCTATCTTTGAATATATTATGTAACTCAAAACTCTAGATTCTCCCTGCTGAAGATTCTCAAATTCCCATTCAATTCTTCTTGCACTTTCATTTACTCTTTTTGGATGTTCTCCGCCGAATCTCTCGTAGACTTTTACAAGATTTGGCAATCTATCAATAACATTAACTCTCTCAACACTATTCTTAGCCTTTAATACTATTGAAACTTTCAATGCAAATTCTCCTCCTTTTGATTTAACAAAGGAGACTCTTTTACTTAAGATAACATTTGTACTGGAGTATTGTCTTGCTAATGCAACTATAACAACTATGAAAAATATTACCAGCAATGGGAAAAGCCAGTTTGTTCTTACAGTCACAGAGAATTTTTCTCCAGGATTTATTTTGTTGCTCCACGTGTAATAAACTGACAAACCATGCCTGTCTACGGAACTCGGCTCTGGACTTAGGGTTGTGAATAGCCTCGATAAAATGTTCTTTTTTATAACTGTTTCAGTTTCAGCGATTAGGTTTCCTTCATTTGTTTTTTCTATTACTTGAGTATTTATTAAAAAACCGTAATCTTCCTTTGTTGTTGTCAGGATGTCTTTCTCAACAAATTTTATCATTCCTTCAACATCGGCTTCTTCGTTTTCTACTTTAACATCTACATTAAGCGTGTAAAAACCAGCCATAAGCTTTTTAAAATTTTCCTTGTCAAGCTGTACCTCAAAATTTTTCCTTTCCAAAGAATTCAAAGAAAATGTTTCTTCAAAATCAAAAAATGCAGAGCTGAACCTAGCGTTTACTTGCTCAAAATTGAAATTTTCTTTGTTGTGAATGTAAATTTCAATTGAGTTTGATTCAGGATTGACTTCTCCAGAGCCAACTTCAAATGCATCTTTTAAATCAACCATTTTTATAGTTAATTCCTGCGTTGATTCATCCCCATTTTGTGACCTTATGAAATATTGGAAAGTGTAAAATCCGTTGACTTTCAAATCCTCTCTTGGATAAACTATCAACTGAACATTTTTTGTTTCTCCAGATGCTATTGCGACAGTTCCTTTTGGTGCCATACTAAATCCCAAAAAATTATAGAATTGGAAATTGTCAGAAGCGCCGATGTTTTTTATCTTCAATTCAAAAAAAGCAGGGTCATCTACTCCATTTATAATAACATCATTCGCACTGACTTTTTCAACTGCAACATTTATTGCTAAAACATAAGGCATAAAGAACAAACAAATTAATACAAACAAAATCTCTTTTTTCATTATAGAATCAAAATAGATTTTATATTTAAAGGTTTTTATTGTCAATCGCTATCTATCTTTTTCCCTCCAAATCAAGATAAGCCTTTGCCTGCGCCAGAAATTCGTCAGAATCCGAAGAAATTTTTCCTTGAAATTCATTTATTCTCGATGGTATAACCCATTTTTCATAAACTCCTCTTAGAAATTTGTTGAATGCAGTCGTCTCGAATTTACCATTATAATCTCTAACAAGCGAGCTTTTTATTCCCAATTGAACAGTTCCTTTGTTTGTTTCAATTTTCTTTCCATTTTCATTTACTTCAACTTTTGTAAGCCCCATAACCATAAATGAAACATCTGCTTCAATTTTAAAATAATCCGTCATCTCTCTTGTTCCAGACCATTTAATTTCTATGGATTTTGAGTCTCCAGAAATTTTTTCAGAGTATTTATTTTCAGTGATTGTTAAACCAGTTTCTTCAGTCAGCCATTCATAGCAAAATTTGTAGAAATCTTTGAACGAAAATACTCCTGAATATTTTATTTTGCTACTATACACGGTGTCTTTTTCTGCCATTTTACCTAGTGTTTCTTTTATTTATTTACCAAACTTTATTTAAATATCTTTTTAGAGTAGTGATTTATAAAGTATTTTTACAGTTTTTACCACAACAATCTTTAAAAATTTCATATAAAATGATATATCATGGCTGACAAACCATTAGTTATAATGCCGGAAGATATTCAAAGATTGATGGGAAAAGATGCGCAAAGAAATAACATTCTGGCTGCTAAGACCGTAGCAGAAATAGTGAAGACAACTCTTGGCCCTAAGGGGATGGACAAGATGCTCGTCTCCCCTACGAATGATATAATTGTTACAAATGATGGTGTGACAATTCTCGAGGAAATGCAGATAGAGCATCCTGCCGCGAAGATGATGGTCGAAATAGCAAAAACTCAGGAGACAGAAGTCGGCGACGGAACAACAACTGCAGTGATGCTTGCTGGAAAACTTCTTGAAAATGCAGAAAAACTTCTTGATTCAAAAATTCACCCAACAGTTATTTCAAAAGGTTATAGGATTGCAGCTGAAAAAGCTCAGGCAATTTTGCGTGAAATTGCTTTAAAAATAACCCCTGAAGATGATGAATTGTTGAAGCAGATTGCGATGACTGCAATGACTGGAAAGGGCGCGGAGAGTTCGAAAGAAAAATTTGCAGAAATAATTGTAAAGGCAATAAGGCAAATCAACGACCACGGTAAAATAGATTTGAATAATTTGAAAATTGAAAAATCAAAAGGCGACGGAATAGGCGACACGGAAATTATTTCGGGAATTGTTTTCGACAAGGAAAAAATTTCACATGACATGCCTTCTATAGTAAGAAATGCACGAATTGCTCTTTTAGATTTCCCTGTTGAGTTAAGGAATCCTGAGATAGACACAAAAATTTCAATCTCTTCTCCTGAACAATTAAGAAGTTTTTTAGAGCAGGAAGAGATGGAAACTAGGAGAATGATTGAAAAAATAAAATCCTCAGGAGCAAATGTGGTTTTTTGTCAAAAGGGAGTTGATGACTTCTCTCAATATTTACTTTCAAAAAGTGGGATTTATACATGTAGGAGGGTTTCAAGAAGTGATATGGAAAAAATTTCAAAAGCGACAGGCGGAAAAATTGTAAGCAACTTAAATGAATTAACTTTGAATGAGCTTGGAAATGCAGAAATGGTCGAAGAAATAAAACACGGCGACGATGTTTTGACTTATGTGAATGGTTGCAAAAATCCGAAAGCAATGACAATACTTATTCATGGAGGAACGAGTCATGTTATGGATGAAATTGAAAGAGCAATAAGAGACGGATTAGGAGATGTCTCATGTTCTCTTAAAGATGGACTGATTGTTCCAGGTGGTGGCGCTGTTGAAATTGAACTTGCGAGAAGATTGAGAGAATTTTCACAAGGTCTTTTTGGTAGGGAACAATTAGCTGTTGAAGAATTCGCATCTGCCCTAGAATTCATTCCGATAACCCTCGCAGAAAACGCAGGACTCGACCCAATTGATGTTTTGACTGAATTAAAATCACGGCATGATTCGGGGGAAAAAAATGCAGGACTGAATTTATTCAAAAACAAAATTGAAAACGTTCTTGAGTCGCGAATCGTTGAGCCCATGAGAATAAAAAGCCAGGCAATAAATTCCGCGACAGATGTTGCAGTAATGATTTTAAGAATTGATGACGTAATCGCCTCTTCTGGAAATTCAAGTAAAGGCGGTAAGATTTCTGGCGGTGGCATGCCTTACAGTGATGATTATTAAAAATTGCTCGCTCCACTTCGTTCCACTCGGATTAATGTAAACTCAAAAATCGTCTCTGACAGATTTTTTCGTTAAAAATTTATTTATCGCGGAAAACTTAACGAAGTAAGTTTTGAGCCACACAAATGAGTGAGCACGAAAGTGCGAATGTTTTAACCTTAATCTAGCAAAGCAATTTTATATAAAACACATAATATTAAAATCTTTTAAACTTATTATTTTTATCTTAAACATTAGCGGTATTAGTTTAATGGTAGAACAGGACGTTGCCAAGGTAAGGAAACCAAGGTTTCCCTGACCATCACCCTTCCTGAAGATGTTCGCTTCGCTCAAGATGGGAAAGCAAAGACGTTCAAATCAGGGTTCGATTCCCTGATACCGCATTTCGGGAATCGATGAATCAGTTCAAATAAACCTATTTCTCAAAACAAACATCACAGTCTTTTGGGATTTTTTTATCGTGTTTTTTATGGATTGAGCAGATGACTTTTGATTCTCTGAAAAGGAGACACAAATTATAAACAACTTTCAGTGCACTTTTTTCGTCTTTCATGATTTTCTCAGCACCTTTTTCGATTTGCTTTACTTCATTCTTTGCGAATTTTATCTCGTTTCCTCTTTTTGAATTAAGATACTGGGAAATTGCAGATTCTGTAATTCCGAGAATCTCAGCCGCCTTTTTCTGATTTAACCCATATTTTACAAGAAAAATCCTAGCAAGTTCTCTTCTCAAGGCAGGAATGAGGTACCAAACTTCTATTTCCTGCGGCATAACTTTTGTCATGAAAATTCTAATGGAAAAGAGTTTTTAAGATTTTAGAATTAAACTTGACCTGTTTGGACAAACTTCTTCATTGCCTGCTCCAAAATTATCTGAGGTGCAAAACCCTTCCTGCTGCAGGCTTTGATAAATTCATCATAAACCGGCTGACTAACATTATAGTCAAGTTTCCTTTTTTTTGCGTCTGGTGGTGTTGCTGCCATGTTAAATCAACAGAAAAATAGTTTATAAAAGTTAGGGAGAACAGATTTTACAAAACCAAATTTCTTAACAATAGTTAACTTTAAGAATATTTTTTTATTGCATATTCTATGGAATTATCCTTAAACAGAGAAAAGTACGATAGTTACAATCCTGAGAACCTGGAATTCAAGGCAAAACCTGGGTTGAGTGAAGAGATAGTTAGACTTATTTCAGAAGACAAAAATGAGCCAGATTGGATGTTGCAGAAAAGGATTAATGCCTTAAAAATATTCAACAAAAAGCCGATGCCGAATTGGGGTCCTGATTTGAGTGAATTAAATCTTGGTGAAATTTATTTTTACATGAAGCCAAAAGCTAAAAAAAACTCAGCTTCATGGTCTGAAGTTCCTAAAGAGATAAGGGAAACGTATGAAAAGTTGGGAATTCCAGAAGCAGAAAGAAAAGCTCTAGCAGGAGTGGGAGCACAATACGAATCACAAATTGTTTATCACAATTTAAGAAAAGACCTGGAAAAAAAAGGAGTTATTTTCTTTGACATGGATAAAGCCGTTGAGGAATACCCTGAACTTGTGAAAAAATACTTCATGACAAACTGCGTAAATCCAAACTTACACAAGTTCAGTGCATTACATGCTGCTGTTTGGAGCGGAGGGACTTTTATTTACGTGCCAAAAAATGTGAAAGTTGATTTGCCATTGCAAGCATATTTTAGAATGAACGCTCGTAGTGGGGGGCAGTTTGAACATACATTAATCATCGCAGACGAAAATTCAGAAATTCATTACATTGAGGGTTGTTCTGCTCCTTTATACAGCGAAAATTCATTGCATGCAGGTTGCGTTGAAATTCACGTTTTGAAAAACGCAAAAGTTCGATACAGCAGCATAGAAAATTGGAGCAAAAACACTTACAACTTAAATACAAAACGTGCTTTGGTTTATGAAAATGCAATGATGGAATGGGTGAATGGGAATATGGGAAGCAAAATAACAATGTTGTATCCATGCAGTATCTTGCTGGAAAAAAATGCGAAAACAGATTACATTGGAATTGCTTTTGCGTCTCAAGGGCAAATTCAAGACACTGGTTGTAAGATTTATCACCTTGCTCCTGAAACAAGTTCAAAAATAATAAGCAAAGGAATAAGCAAAAATTCCGGAACTACAATGTACAGAGGTTTAGTAAGCATAAAAAAAGGAGCAATTAACTCAAAATCTTTCGTAAGGTGTGACGGATTGATGCTTGATGATAAAAGTCACTCAATGACTTTGCCTTCAATGGAAGTCTCAGAAAGCAAAGTTGATGCATCTCACGAAGCTGCCGTCGGAAAAATAGGTGAAGAGCAACTATTTTATTTAATGTCCCGCGGACTTTCTGAAGAAGAAGCGACAAAAATGATTGTCTTAGGATTCATAGAGCCTCTTATAAAAGAACTTCCTTTAGAATATGCAGTTGAATTAAACAGACTTATAGAAATGGAGATTGAAAATTCAGTGATTTAAAATGAAACTCAACAATACGACAGCAAAAAAACTGAAGCGGGATTTCCCTATTTTCAAGAATAATCCTGGACTGATTTACTTAGACAGTGCTGCGACTTCTCAACGTCCTGAAATTGTTATTAGGGCTGTTGATAATTTTATCAGAAAGGAAAACGCAAACATCTCTCGTGGAGTTTATACTTTAGCTGAAAAAGCAACTGAGGATTATGAACAATCCAGAAAAAGTGTTGCAAAATTCATAAACGCCCATCATGAAGAGATAGTTTTTACAAAAAATGCTACAGAAGCAATAAATCTCTTTTCATATACTCTAAAATCAATTTCACCAAGAGAAAAAAATGAAATTCTTTTAACAGAAATGGAACATCATTCAAATCTCGTTCCATGGCAGCAGATGGTTAAAAGAGAGAATATGGAATTGAAATTTATCAAAGTTAAAGGTGATTTTACTCTTGACTTAGAAGACGCAAAAAACAAAATAACAGATAAAACTGCAATCTTAAGTTTTGCACATGTTTCAAATGTTCTCGGAACAATAAACCCTGTTAAGGAATTAATTAAAATAGCAAGGCAGAAAAATAAAGAAATTATAACAATTGTCGACGGTGCTCAAAGTGTACAGAATATTAAAATAGACGTGAAAAAACTTGATTGTGACTTCCTGGTTTTTTCAGGGCATAAAATGCTTGGACCAACAGGAGTAGGTATATTGTATGGAAAAAAAGAATTACTTGAAAAAATGAAGCCGTTTAACTTCGGAGGTGGAATGATAAAAAAAGTTACTCTAAAAGACGCTGAATGGGCAAATACTCCTTATAAATTTGAAGCAGGAACCCAAAACATTGTAGAAGTTATAGCATTAAGTGAAGCAATAAAGTACATAGAAAATATTGGATTGGAAAATATTCATGAATGGGAAGAAGAATTAACAGATTATGTAATAAAAAAAATGAGGGAAATTCCTGAAATTGAAATTTATCATCCAAAAGAAAAAAGTGCAGGAATAATCTCGTTTAATCTTTCAGGCGTTCACCCTCACGACATTGCCTCTTTACTTAACGACTACAAAATTTGTGTAAGAGCAGGACATCACTGTGCAATGCCCTTAATGGAAAAATTAAAAATTCCTCATGGTGGGACATGCAGAATCAGTTTTTACATTTACAATACATTTGAAGACATTGATAGATTAGTTGAAGCGTTGAAGGAAATAAACAAAAAATTTAACAAATAACATGAAACACGACGATTTATCTGATAGAATGTACAAAGAGCATATACTTGAGCTTTACAAAAGCCCGTCAAATTATGGGACAATGGAAAACCCCACTAATAAAGACACAGAATACAACTCTATGTGTGGCGACGAAATAACAATTCAGCTGAAAGTTAAAAACGGAAAAATCCTAGACGCTAAATTTAGTGGAAGTGGTTGTGTTATAAGTATGGTTTCAGCGTCGTTGCTAACGGAAAAACTTAAAGGAGAGAAAATCGAAGATGTAAAAAAGTTTGAGAAAAATGAAATTCTAAAATTATTAAAAATAAAAATAAATCCCGCAAGAATTAAATGTGCTTTATTACCATTAGAAGCAACTAAAAAGGCGTTGAGGTAAAATGCTCAATATAAAAAATCTTCATGTTGAAGTTAATGGAAAGGAAATTCTTAATGAAATAAACATAAATCTAGAAAAAGGAAAACTATATGTTTTAAAGGGAAAAAATGGTAGTGGAAAATCAACTTTGGCAAATGCAATTATGGGAAATCCAAAGTGCAAAATAGTTAACGGGAAAATATTTCTTGAAAGAGAAGATATAACTAATTTATCTGTGAGTGAAAGGGCAAAAAAAGGATTGTTCATGTCTTTTCAATCACCTCCTGAAGTTCCAGGAGTTCCAGTAAATGTTTTTCTGAGGCAAGCACATAATTCCCTGAGTGAAAACAAAAAATCTTTTTTAGAATTTCAAAATCTTATAGAAAAAGAAGCAAATTTATTGGATTTAAATAAGAACCTTCCGTCTAGATATTTGAATGATGGTTTTTCTGGTGGAGAGAAAAAACTAATTGAAGTGCTTCAAATGTCTATATTAAACCAAAAAATTGTAATACTTGATGAAGTTGACTCTGGTCTTGATAAAGAATATCTTAAAAAGATATTTGGAAAAATAAAAAGTTTTATGGACAAAGAAAAAACAATTCTTGTGATAACTCATTACGATGAGATGATTAAGTCTTTAAAGCCAGATAAGATATTTACTATGAAAAACGGAAAAATCTCAGAAAATTAAAATGGCTGTTAAAATATTTGAATCAGAAGTTCTTGATAACAAAATGCTGACGCCTTCTGTTGTTAATCTAAAATACTCTCTTCCTAAAGATTTTGATTTTACTCCGGGACAATATTTGTCGATAGCCAGAATGGAAAATGGTAAAAAACTGCGAACACCTTATTCAATTGCTGAAACTCCGGGAAAAGGATTTGGAAAATTTTGCATTAGAGTCCAGAAAATTGGAAAAACTTCTGAATACATAAGCAAATTAAGAAAAGGTGACAAAATAGAATTATTTGGTCCATTGGGGAAATTTATCGTCGCTGATAGTTCAAAAAAGAAAGATTTGATTTTTACCTCAACCGGAACAGGAATCAGCGCTTTCATAAGTATGATACCTTATCTTTTAGAAAAAGGATTCAAGAAAAAACTAATTTTCATTAAAGGATTCAGAAACGAGGATGAAATTTTATACGACAAGGAATTTACAGAACTTGAAAAAAAATATAGGAATTTCAAATTTTACAATGTTTTAAGCCAGCCGAAAAATCCTAATTTTGAAAATAAAGGCTATGTCCAGAATTTCATTGACAAATACACTCCAAAAAATTTCACTGGACATTTTTATCTATGTGGTTTAAAAGAAATGATTGGCTCTGTTGTTGAGAAACTTGAAAAATCAGGTTTTGAGAAAGACAGAATATTTTTTGAGAAATATGATTAAATCTTTTTCAACTTTATCAATCCAAGAATTATAATTATCATGAAAATAGTAATTGCCATCATCGGAAAAGTTATGTAGCCATACGCATTTATGTACTTTACAATGCAGTCTGCTCCTCCAGGAGCTACATCACAAACGCTTGTTTGCAAAACCTGTGAAATATAATGATATATTGCAATAGCTAGTCCAAAAACACTCAAAGCAATCGAATACTTTATCACTCCCGGATTTTTGTAATACAATGCAACTCCAAAAATGATAACTAAAGGATAAATAAATATTCTTTGAGCCCAGCACAATGGGCATAATGGGTAACCGATTATTTCTGAGTAAAATAAACTTCCTAAAGTTGCTACTAAAACAACGAGAAATGCAAGTAAGAAATAATACTTTCTTATAAATGAGAAAAAATCGTCAACCAAAGCACTTTCTTTTTTCAGGACTTTTTTGTAAAATACAGCTATCAAAAAAAGTAGAATTAATATATCCACTATAAAAATTCCGTTTTCGAGAACTGCAGAAGTTATTTCATTAAACATATTAAATAAAAAATTATTAGCTATATAAATTAAATACAAAAGTAAAATTATACCGAGTCAATAACTTGCTTGAAAGCTTCAAATGGATATGCCCCTTCAAGAGGTGTCCCTTCTTTGTCGCCTGTCTTCATTATTATGAAGTAAGGTGTTCCTCTTCCTCCAGCTGATTGTGAGTCAGCTAAGTCTTTCTGAACCTCGCTACTGAATTTTCCAGAGTCAAGACATGAGTCAATATTGTATCCAATTTCCTTTGCCCAGTTCTTTAAATCAGTTGTTGTATAGGTTACTGTTTTTGTTACAGATCCTTGCGCACTTCCCGAATCTAAAATGTTTTGTTCTTCAAACATCTTGTCGTGCATTTCAAAGTATGCTACATCCCCTCCCAAATCTCTGGCACACTCTGCAGCTTCAGCAGATTTTACTGCTACTGGATGCAAACTTGTTAAAGGAAAATCTCTGTAAACAAGTCTTGCTTTTCCAGTGTCAATATATTCTGATTTTATCAATGGTAAGGTTTCTGTCCAGAATTTTCTACAGAATGGACATTGATAGTCGCTAAATTCAATTATTGTAATCTCTGCATTAGGGTCTCCAAGAATAGCGTCGTCATCAACACTCGCACTGATAATACCAGGTTGTGTATCTGTTCCAGTATCTGCAACATTTCCTGTTGAACTGTTTCCTGAGAACATCAAAACACCACCAATCACAATTACAGCCAGCAATAAAAAAGTAGAGTATTTCCACAGTGAATCTTTTTTTATTGTTATTGAATCTTCTGCCATTTCTTAAATTCTGTTTTTTATATTTAAAAATGTTTGCATACTCTTTACTATATATTGTAAAACTCTAATTTTTTCAAATTTTGCAAATAATTCCTATTCTTATATCTTCTGATATCTTCAAGGTAGCATATCCTAAAACTAAAATCGCTAAAATTGAAAGTTCCAAACCATTGTAAGGTAGAAAATTTAATATCGCAGCACTGATTCCTAAAAAAGATAACAACCCAATTCCACAGGCAGCGCAACCAGGAGCAAGAACACCGAGAAAAATTCCTGTTGTTCCTAAAAAACCCATTGTTTTTCCAGAGTTGTTTTTAATCATGTTTGTTTTGTAAGTTATCAAACTTATTAAAATCCCAAAGAGAACTGCTATTATTATTAAGGTTATAAATGAACTAAAGAAAATTCTATCCATAAACCCAACAAAAAATATTGAAAAGATCTCAACGGCTTGGAAAAATCCTTGTTGAGTATAAACAGAAATAAGAGAACTATAACTTGCAATAAAAACATTTATTGAATAAAAAGTTAATGCAACAAAAACAGCTAGAATAAAATATCTAGGTTTTCCAAATACTTCTTTCCATGCCGAAAACAAATTATCAATATAATTTTTCATATGAGAAAAAAATTACTTAATATTATAAAACTTTACTTTCTTTCCTTCTTCAATTTCTAAAGTATTAACAACCCCAGAATTTAACTCTAAAACAAATTTTGCATTAATGCTCGGCTGGAAAATCTCGCAGTTTTCAAAGTTAATACAAGGTTTGACGTTCTTCTCAACATGAACAACTTCAAAATCAGAGTTAATCCATATAATATCAAGAGGCATAAGTGTGTTTTTCATCCAAAAAACATAAATTCCTTCGTCATCATAAACAAATAACATCCCCTTATCTTCTCCTAGGCTTTCGCGAAACATCAAGCCCCGAGATTTTTCCTCGTCTGTTTTTGCGATTTCAACTTCAAAACATTTCCCCAAAAAACAAACTGTTGGTTTTGAGTTTTTGTTGTAAACTACAATTGTCAAAACAATTATCAAAAATACCACGATTATAAGTGTAATTATTCTTTTTTTCATTTTACAAAACGCCTCTGCCAGGAATCGAACCTGGATGCCCAAAAGGCCGCGAGTTCGAGTCGCGTGCAATACCATTATGCGACAGAGGCTTTATGGAAAGTCGTATACTCTCTTTTTAATATTGTTGAAAGGGAAGGTCAGTGTGAGGAAACCGTAGGTGTCTTAACATGTGCCACAGAGGCTTGAAAATTTAAGAAAGAAGGTTTTAATAATATTTACTGTGTTTGTGCAAACCAGCCTTTGAAAAAAGTAAACCATTCTTTAATGATTAAATAAATTTAAATAAAGATTGTGTTTTATATCTAAGATGATTGCTTTATCTCCTATTGATTTAAACAAATTACAAAAGGAATTTGATAAAGTAAGGAATAAGGAAATGCCTTTTTTTGATTTATTTTCTGTCTGAAAAATTAGTTTTTTATCCAAATTTTTACATACAGAACTGACACAACCAAAATCTTTATAAAAATCTTTACAATCTTTAAAATATGGCACACGAATTACCAAAACTATCCTATGCCTATGACGCGCTTGAGCCTTACATAGACAAGGAGACAATGCAGATACATTACGGAAAGCATCATCAAACTTATGTTGACAAACTCAACACAACTCTTGTTGGGCATGAGGAGCTTTTAGACAAACCTATTGAAGAAATTTTGAAAGAGATTGATTCAGTTTCAGAGACAATCAGGACAGCTGTGAGAAATTTCGGTGGCGGACATTTCAATCATTCTTTTTTTTGGACAGTTTTAAAAAAGAATTCAAAGCCAAATGGAGAAATTTTGAAAGCAATAAAAAAAGATTTTCAAAGCTACGAGGTTTTTGTTGAAAAATTCAAAGGCGCAGCGGTTAGCCATTTTGGTAGCGGTTGGGTATGGCTTGTTTTGAATCCAAGAACAAGAAAACTAGAAATAATGCAAACTCACGACCAGGAATCTCCAATCTCACAGGGAAAAATTCCTCTTTTAGTCGTTGATGTTTGGGAGCATGCATATTATCTTAAATATCAAAACAAACGCCCAGAATACGTTGACGCTTTCTTGAAAGTCATAAACTGGGAAAAAGTCAATGAAAATTACTTGAAAGCTATTCAGGGATGAACAAAATGAAACAAGAATCAAAACAGCTAGTCACGAAAGATATGAAGATAAATGACATTATTGATAAGTATCCTGAGATAGTTCCTATATTTTTAGGATATGGATTGCATTGCGTTGGATGTCATTTTTCACACCATGACACAATTGCAATAGGTGCGAAAGTCCATGGCCTCAAGGACAAAGATGTTGAAATGATGATAAAAGATGTTAATTCAATAATTTCTGAAAGTTTGAAAAATCAAAAATTGAAGTGATTTTTCTCTCCCAAAACCTTTTAATCCTTTCTTTTTCTCTTATTTTCATGGAAACAAAAAAAATACGTCAGCCAATAGTCGCGGTTGTAGGTCATGTAGACCATGGGAAAACTAGTTTATTGGATTCTCTTAGAGGAAGTTCTGTTCAAACTGGAGAAGCAGGAGGGATAACTCAAAAAATTTCGTTCACACTTTACCCAATAGAACAATTAATGAAATTTTTTCCTGCTATAAACAAACTTGGGATCAGTCTAAAAATTCCAGGATTTTTATTTATAGATACCCCTGGACACGCTTCTTTTACAAATTTAAGAAAGCGCGGAGGAAGTCTTGCTGATTTAGCTATTTTAGTCATTGACATAAATGAAGGAATAAAACCACAAACTCAAGAAGTAATCCAAATCCTGAAAATGAACAAAACACCTTTTATCATAGTATTAAATAAAATTGATAACATATCTGGTTGGAAAAACTTCTCATCTCAAGACATAGATTTGAAGAAGAGAGTTGAATTACAGGCAATAAATGTCAGGCAAAACTTTGATGAAAAATATTTAACATTAATCGGTTCTTTGAACAGCTTTGGATTTGATGCTGATTTGTTTTATAACATTTCTGACTTCTCAAAAAAAATTGCCCTTGTTCCCATAAGTTGTAGAACAAAAGAAGGTTTATCAGAGTTGATGATGGTTCTTTGCGGTTTGAGTCAAAAGTATCTTGAAAAAAGATTAGAAGTAACTGAAGATGGCAAAGGAGTTATCTTGGAAATAAAAAAAGAAAAATCAATGAGTTTTGCAGAGTCAATACTCTACTCAGGAACGTTGTCAAAAGATGACAAAATCGCAGTCGCAGACATTGAAGGAAAACCAAGAGCCACAAAAATAAGAATTCTTGAAGAGATAGTCCCGTTAAGTTTCAAATTTCAGCCAAAAGAAAAAGTCTACGCAGCGACAGGAATGAGAATACAATTTATCGAGAAGTTTGACATTCTCCCAGGAATGCCTTTCATAGTTTTCAAAAACAATCTCGAAGAAATTGAAAAAATATTCAAGAAAGAAATTCTTGAAAACATAAAAACACAAAAGCAAGGGATTATAGCAAAGGCAGATTCATTAGGAAGTTTGGAAGCATTGCTAAGTTTACTGAGGGAAAACAACATTCCCGTTATCAAGGCAGGAATAGGTCAAATCAACAAAACAGACATTGCATCTGCGAAAGCAAACCTGAAAATAAATCCTCTTGATGCTTTGATTGCAGGATTCAATGTTTCAATCGATGAAGATTCTCCAAATTTAGGAAAGTCCGGAGAAGTAAAAATTCTTACAGAAGATGTAATATACAAACTTATAGACAACATAAAAAAATTTAGGGAAGAAAAAAGAAAGAAAATTGAGAAAGAAAAACTTCTTGGACTAAGTATATTATGTAAAACGAGAATCTTGCCACAATTTATTTTCAGAAATACAAAACCTGCAATTTTTGGCGTTAGAGTTGAAACAGGAAAGGCGATTTCAGAAATACATTTAATAAATTCCCAAGGCGAAAAAATTGGGAGAATAAAAAACATCCAATCTGAAAATAAATCAGTCTCAGAGGCTAGTCAAGGAATGGAAGTTGCAATTTCAATTCCTGGATTGAATTTTGAAAGGCAGTTAAAAAATGAAACATTTCTCTACTCGGATTTACTGGAAAGCCAATTCAGAAACCTAAAGAAAAACAAAGATGTTTTATCATCTTCAGAAATTTCACTCCTTCAGGAAATTGCTGAAATCAAAAGAAAGCAAAAATCCGATTGGGGATTATAAATTTTCAGTCATTCGTATGTAATCCAAATGAAAGAAAGAAAAAAGCTGGTGGGAGATTAATACAAATAAAGCGTGACATTCTAAAAAAGAAAACTCAAAGTCGTCGTGTCTATAGTTTAGTTGTGGGTTTTCCATCACCAAAAATATATTTTAAAAAGAATTGGAAAATAAGATTATTATCTCACTATAGGCAATCCAAATCCAATTACTGAATTGCCCCCTTCTTTATACAAATCTTGCAATATTTAAATTTAGGAATTTGAAATGTAGCAAGTAGGGAAAGCCGCAACACCTACTACCCACTCTTGGTTTGCTCCGCAATCAATTCCTCCTGGACCTTCTAGAGTACAGCATTGGAGTATGTTAAGTTCACCTATCAAGGAAATATCTGTGCACGCTCCAAAGTGGATTTCCTCTGGGGAAACTTCTACACATTGTGGCACTTCTCCACAATGTACCATCCCACCATTCTCTATTGCAATATTAATCCCCTGTCTACCCTGATTATCACAAGCTGTTTGGTGAGGTCCTTGAGGCACTTCTCCATTTTTGTTTTGACCTGGGTGAAACGCGAGAACTGTTACTGCTGCAAAAGTTACTAAGACAAGTACTACAATTAACCCAAAAATAATTGTTGATTTCCCTTTCTTATTCATTTTTTTCTTCTTGTTAAACTTTAATACAATTCACTAATGCCTTCTATATCTCCAGTATTGAGGGTTCTTTTCTTTGTCTCTCCAAAGTCAGCATACGCATACATTGTTTCTTCGATGCATTCGCTTGACGGATGTCCCATTCCAATACTATGCCCAAGTTCGTGTGTTGCTATGTTTTCAAAGTCCATCTTATTTGCTTCTCCTGTTGAAGACCAATTAAAATCTACTTGGTCATAAATTTGGTCCCATTCTACAAGCTCTCTTTGACTTGGTGGACCATAGAAAACACCCCATACAATTGTTACTGCGATAACCCCGTTTTCTGATATGCTTCCAAAATAAACTTCATTTGCTCCATCAGGACTTTGAGTATCTGCGACTAAAGTTGATATTGTTGTGTTTCCATCTCCGAGTATATTAGCTGAAGAAGCATTTTCCCATTTAAAAATGTTTGAAGCAAGATTGTCAAAGATAAAACTATCGTTTAATCCTTGATTATTTGAAGTATTAACAATCCATGACTCATTATTTTTCCACTTTGCTCCATTTGACAAAAATTCGTAACACTTGTTGCCGCTATTTTTATTTCCCCCAGCCCATGGTGGCTTTGCATTTTCTTTTTTCCTGTCAATAATCATAAATCCCTCTACAATTTTTCCGTCGATATCTGTTGTTGCTCCTAAACTGAAGATATCTGGTGAAACTTCAATAGCATTTGCAGGAATGTTTACAGAAGCATGTTCTTTTGAAGGATTGACATCAACTGCTCTGAATGTTAAGTCAGGCTTTGCCAAAACAAATGCAGTACTAACTAAAAACATTGAAATCACAAACACTGATAAAGCGATTTTATAATTCATTTTATTTCAAAATATGTTTCCTAAGTTATATAAGCTTTTTGGTGTTTGGTGTTGTTAATTAATCGGTTGGTAAATTCTAAAGAAATCTTTAAAAATAAAATATCTCTAAGTTTTGTATGCCGAGATTAGTTGTTATGGAAAGCCCATATAAAGCAGAAACAGAAGAAGAGTTAGATAGAAATTTAAGATATGCAAGGGCTTGTATGAGGGATTGTTTTATAAAAGGAGATTATCCTTTTGCTTCTCATCTTCTTTACACTCAAGAAGGGGTTTTGGATGATAATAATCTAGATGAGAGAAGATTAGGAATTGAAGCAGGATTAGAATGGGTCAAGATTGCAGAGGCAACCATAGTTTATACTGATTATGGAATTACTGATGGAATGAAGCGAGGAATAGATAGAGCAGAAAAAGAAGGAAGAATTGTGGAATATAGAAATCTAAAAAAAGTTTAAAAGCCCAAAAATCCTAATAATTTAAATTCAACATTAAGGAGTTGCTTATTCTTTCCAAGCAAGTTAATCCCTTAATGCCCCATTAAAAATAATTAATTCTTCCTTCCTTTTAAACTTTTATTCAATTTTCACCAACCGAAGATTTGACAGAACACGTGAAGCACAAAAAATTTAAATACAAATTCACCGTTTAAATAAAATGAAAACACTCAAAGATTTAACTAATCCTTTAGAAAGGCTTGAGTTTTTGAGAAAGAGGACTGCTGAAGAACCAACTCCAAAAATCACAACTGATGTGTTGGAAACTAAGGGCAGGCATATAGTTTATAGTCCTTCGATACCTCCAAGAAATTCCAGTTTGATTTATGATCCATTACTAGTTGGTTCTGACGATGATTCTGATTTTAGAACTCCAACATCTACAAGACTATCTAATGTTGTGGGTTTTCCAGAACGACAGCATATAGGTTCTGCGGAAAACGAAACAACACTTGAGTCATTTATTAATCATTTTAGTGAAGCATACAAGTTATTTACTTGGAGAAAAAATGAACGCGGTTATATTGACGTCTTTGGTATAAAAAACCCAACACGATATTGATATTCAAGTAAATTTATATGGTCAGAAAAAAAACAAAAAAAGAGAAGTCTGAAAAAGATGTGAGTCGAAGAGAATTTCTTGCGAGAGCCAGCTATGGTGGAAGGATTTTAGCAGTTTCAGGAATTTACGGAACTGCTGGAAATATAGCAGGACAAGTTTACAGGGTAGGAAGAGATGCATACAGAAACGTGACAGGAAGCATCAACACTGCTGTTGACACAATTGAAAATGCTGCAGAAAATGTAACAAACTTTTTTCTGAGAAGAGAAGAAACTCCTGCAATTCAAGAAATTCCAGAAACAATCTCAAGAAGGGGTTTTTTTGATTACTTTCAAAATTTAGCGCATGAAAATCCCGTGACATCAGGAACAATTATCGGCGCTGGTTATGGAGCAGGAAAGCAAACTATAAAATCTGTTGAGGCACACAGACAAAAAATGCTCCTTTTGGAAGACCAAAAAGAGAGAATAAGAGATAAGAAAGAAAGAGAAAAACTTTCAACACAAATTAGTGAATTGACAGAAGAAATTGCAAAACTCAAAAAAAATCCTTCTTCTTTAGAGGAAAAATCCAAGAGCCAGATGATGCTGATAATCGGCTCAATGGGAGTAATCACAACAATATTTTTTCTAGCATCTTACATGACAGGCTTCTCTGTTTATGAACAAAACTCATTTGACTATGAAACCATAACAATATTAGTTTTACTGATTTCTTTGCTACTGATTTTTATCGGTGCAAAGAGGGAAACTCTTAAAAACTCATTTCCTAATTAATAAGCATGGTTTTCAAAGTAAATATTTCAGAAAAGACAGGAAAGACATTTCACTTAGATATTGATAACGAAGAGCTTATTGGGAAAATTCTAAAAGACAAAATTGCCGGAACAGAGATTTCTCCTGAACTGAATGCTTACGAATTTCAGATTACAGGTCTCAGTGACAAAGCCGGTTTTACGTCTATGGAAAATGTTGAAGGAATCGGTTTGAAAAGAATTCTTTTGACCTATGGAAAAGGAATGAAAAAAAGGCCTAAGAAAGAAGGGAAAAGAAAAAGAAGCAAGAATAGGCCTAAAGGTTTGAAGTTGAGAAAAACCGTGAGGGGAAATACAATATCTCCAGAAATCGTTCAGATTAATTTGAAAATTTTGAAAGAAGGTTCAAAAAAACTTTCAGAAATTTTCCCTGACCAAAACAAAAAAGCAGATGTTGAAAAACCATTGGAAGCTGTTTCTCAATAAAATTAGTTGTCCATTAAATCGCTCGCACATTCGTCCTAGTTGATTAATGCAGTTCCAAACTTACTTCATTAAGTTTTTCGCTAAAAAGTATTTAATGCGAAAAATTCAGACATTAGTGGAATTTTGAGCGAAACGGAGTGAAGCAAGACTAAATAATTTTTTCTACCATTTCTAAAAGAAAATCCCATCCTCAATAATTATGATTTGATACATAAATGCTTAAATAGTATTTTTAGTAAAAAAATCTATGACTTTAGATTATGGTCAGATAGATATTGAATTTGAAAATAGAATAAAATCAAAATTAGGTTGTGCTGTTATTATTGCTGGTTCTGGAAGCGATGGAGAACATGTGGAAAAAATTGTGAAATCTTTAGGAAGATATAATATTCCAAACCTCGCAAGAGTTTGTTCAGCGCACAAACAGCCAAAGGAAATCATGAATATTGTTGAAGCTTATAATTCTGTAGCTGGTTCAATGGTTTTTGTTGCAGTTGCAGGAGGAATAGATTCCTTATCAGGGATTTTATCATATCTTTCTTTACATCCTGTAATAAGTTGCCCACCTGACGGTTTGAAAAATGATTCTTGTTTCAGAAATCCTTCAGGAAGTTCAAATGCGACAATATACGAGCCAGAAAATGTTGGGAGATTTGTTGCGCAGATGTATTCTGGAGTTAATGATGAAATAAGAGGTTTATTGTCTTCAAGAATATTGATTAAGAGTGATTACCTAAAACAAGATGACTCGCGATTTCAAGGTAGAATATTTGCGTGGGAAAAAAATAAATAATGGGAAGTGTAAAAGACTTAACAATTAATACAAAACCAACTGAAAATGAATTAGGGGTTGGTGTTTTCAGTTTTTCAGATAGGTATTCTGTTTTTGATTGGGGGGAAATGCCTGACGAAATCCCAAACAAAGGTGCAGCGCTTTGTACAATGGCGTCTTTAAATTTTGAATTAATTGACAAAAAAATAGCCAAATCCCACTACTGTGGAATTTTTGATAAATCCGGATACCCAACATCAATAGAACGTATATCATCTCCTGGTAATAGAATGCTTGTTAAGTTAGCGAATGTGGTAAAACCACTTTTTTTAGATGGTGAATATAACTATCTTGAATTTTTCCCAGAACATAGAAGAGTAAACAATTTTGTTGTGCCGTTGGAAGTTATTTACAGAAGAGGTGTTCCAGAAGGAAGCTCTTTGCTTAAAAAATTAAGGCAGTTAGACAGCGAAGGAAAAGAAAAAGAATTGGAAGAACTTTTAGATAGTATTGGATTAAGTAAAATGCCAAGTCCTGGAGATATGTTTCCAAAACCAGTTTACAACTTCACGACGAAATTTGAAAAGAAAGATAGGAACTTGACGGATGAAGAAGCATATGTAATTTCTGGTTTGACAATCTCACAATTTGACGAATTAAAAAGGCTAAGGAATGTGGGTGTTGATATTATTGGAAAAAGAACGAAAAATGTTGGTTTAACAGATTATGATGGAAAATTTGAGTTTGTTTATTTTGATGGAAATATTATGTTCGCAGATGTTTTTGGAACTCTTGACGAAAACAGATTCCTGTTTAATGGCAAGCAAGTTAGTAAAGAAATTTTGAGAAGGGCTCATGAGTTATTACAGCCAGATTGGGTAAGAGATGTTCAAAGAGCAAAAAAAGAAGCAGAGAAAAATGGTATTGAAGAATGGAAACCACTTGTAAAAACATATCTAAAACCTTTGCCGAGGGAGTTAGTTGAAGTAGTTGGTGAAATGATAAAGAAATCTCATGGAGTTGATATGACAGCAGTATTCCGTGCTGAGGATAAAAGATATTCTGAAACACTTGCTGCGGAGAAAAGACATTTTGAAACTTACCATAAATTTGGGGATGAAGGATTATACCTTTTTAAAAGAAGAATTTTCCCGAAGAAAAGATTTGCTGAGTTTTTTGGATTAGAAACGTCGGGTCATGTATACCACTCTTTAGATGCATTAGCTAATATATTAGCTGATATGAAAGTTGTTGGTTCTTTAGATGAAGGAAAAAGGTTTGTCCAAGAAAGATTAGAAGGGCAAACTATGTATGGTGTAGGGAGAGAAGATTTACATTTTCAAAGGGTTGAAAATAATAAAGGTGAATTTGTTTATAAAATAAGTAAATCCATAAACTATTTTGCTCTTTAACTAATCAACCAATTCTTCAAGTTT
>JAGVWT010000011.1 GCA_018304175.1 Candidatus Pacearchaeota archaeon | reverse complement strand
ACTATGGGATGACTATGGTGACAAAAAGAGCAAAAGAGATGACTAATTATTTACAGCATAGTTATACGGCGTATAACGTAAAGTATAACCTCTCTCTGTCTTGCAGAGATGTTTTAAGAAAGGTGAAAGGAGGTTAAAAAAAATGAGAAAATTATTAAGTATAATGGCTTTAGCTTTTTTAGTGTTCGTTATGCCTGTTGTTCTTGCAGAAGAAGCAAGCATTGGGGGAGAAGTTGAGGTTGGCGTAGAACCAGATGGAACATGTATTCCTCCTGAAATCAACATCGACCATACTGCCAGAGGATGGTACCCAAACGACCAGACATTCTACACTGCTGACTTTGAATCTAGATATGGAAATAACGAAGGAGGTTATGGTGTATTTGATGATGGTGGTAAGTACGGATGTTATGGATATGATAGATACGATGCTCCATTAAGACAAAATTATGTATTCACAGGTGAAACACTTGATTACTATGTTTTGGTAGAAGATGGAAATGGAGTTGATGACATTAGCACTGTCCAATTGACAGTCGATGGAGTTCCTGTAGGAGTTTGTGCTCCTGTAAATCTTAGTGACAATAATGTTTGTCAAAACAATGGTGTTAATGAAGCCGCATTCGGAATTGATTCTTTCAACGGCACTAACATGGAGACATATATCTGTAGAGTTATTGTTCAGAGTCAATGGACTGATGAAACATTTATAGGATTCAAAGCAACAGATGGTGATGAACCAAATACCCTTTGTCAACCTGCAACTGTTACAAGCCAAGAAACAGATTTGATTAACTTCAACCCAGAATTAGCTTTAACCTTAACTGGAGGAGCAATTAATTTTGGAACAGTTGAACCAGGTTCAACTACATTTTCCAATACTGTTTACCTTGGAAACGATGCAGAAGATGGAAGTGGTGTTTTGATGGATATGTATATTGCGTCTGATGATTATTTCACAGACCCAAGTAATCCTCTTGCACTTTGCGGTGCAGGAAACGGTATTCCATACACAGCATTCAGCTACTATGCAACTAAAGGTTCAATAAACTCCGGAACAAATGGAGATAGTGATAGTTGGTATGGCCTTGGTGATGGTAACTGGAATGAGGCATGTTCTGCAAATGAAGATGAATTCACAGAATTGCCAAGCTACAGTGGAGACATACAAGATATGTGTAGAATAATTAACAATGCAGATGCAAACACTGGAAGTTATCAAGGTGATGTAGCTGCTTCAGCAACTGCAGGACTATTGTCACAAGGTGCTGAAATGTCTTTGACATTCAAGTTAGATGTTCCAACACCATGTATAGGTTCATTCACTGACGGAAGTTTCAGGTTTGTAGGAAGAGTCGTTTAAACCAAAATTTGTTTTTTTAATTTTTTATTTATTATAAATGGCCTGAAGAAGGCCACTTTATTTTTTTAGAAGAAAAAATAAAGCTTGTCTTTGGATACTAAGAGTACTGAATTATGAAAATGAAAAATGAGACAATAATCGTGACTGCAATTTTCCTAGTTCTAACTTTATACTTAAGTTTTGTTAATGCAAACAGCTTAGAACTTGGAGGTGGTATAGGCATAAACATCAAAGTGGTAGAAGATGCTAACTCTACAACAAATTATAGTAATAATTCAGAAAATGAAACAAATCAAAATCAGCAAACTAGTCAAGAGGAAGATAATTTAGAAAATTCAAATGAAAAAAACAGCAATAGTTTTTCCGGTTTCAAACTTGTTTTTGATGAAAATGCTGAAAATAATAATCAGGAAATAAAAACAGGGAACATATCTGAAATAAAAATAGGCGAAACAAATCAGGAAAGCAACATGTTAGCATTTTCGTTGCTGTCATTAAACATAGTATTACTGTTAATTATTTTGATTTTACTGTTTTATCTTGGAGACAAATCGCTTTTTTCAAAAACTTCATCAAAAAAAAGTAACAACAAAAAAATAGTTTCTCGACGACAATAATGCTTAAATACTAATTCCACACTCAAAAATGATAAATATACTACTAAAAAATTATAATAAAATGAAAAAAGAGATAATCTCTATAAATTTGGTGTTTGTATTTTTGTTTCTATCAATGATAATTCCTTTGGCAAGTGCGTTGACAGCTTCAATTTCAAATCCAAGAGTTGTTCTTTACGGAAACATAACTGCGGGAGAAACATTGACAATAAATAATAACGTTATTGTGAATAATGATAATGATTATGATGTCCTTATTAATATATCTCCGAGTGGTGATTGGAAAGATAGGGTTATTCTTGAAGAAGAATCTTTTTTGCTTAAACAAGGAGAAGATAAAGAAGTTAATTACATAATAAATATTGATGAAGAAGGATATTATAGAGGAGATATAATAATCACATTCATTGAAGAAGAAACAAAAACACAATTGTCTATAGCACAAGATGTTGAGGTTTTTGCCAGACAAGTTGAAGCCAAATCAAATTCAACTTCAACATATTTGATTGCTGGATTATTAATCGCTGTGATTTTGGTTATTATTGGCGTTACTGTATTAAATTCAAAAAAATCCAAGAGGAAAAAATGAATAAAGGATTTTTGATTTTAACTTTATCCATTCTTTTGATTAGTTTTGTTGCCGCAAAAGATGTTGCTTATATTGTCAATACTGTTTTTACAGAAAATGAAGACTTTACAGATGCCTTGAACGAACTTAATCTTACTTACGATGTAATCCTAAGTTCTGCTGTTCCGTCTACTGATTTTTCTAATTATCAAATAATATTATTAAATAACGAAGACTTTTCAAATCCTGACGCTATTCCTATAAACAACAAGCCAGCTTTGTTAGTTAATGGAAAAAACATGGAAGATTGGGGTTGGGTCGCACCGATTTCAAAAGTCAAGCAAACAACTCCATTAAGGGGGACTGTGATGGATAGCAATCATCCTATAACGCAGGGAGTTCCAATTAACTTTACTGTTTACACAAGCGCAAATCCTGATATGTATTACCTTGGACAAGAAAATATTTTTACAGGAGTACAATTAATTGTTGGAAGAGGACAAGGACCACAAGACGCTATTCTTGCAGTTGTTGATGCTGGAACAACATTAACTAAACCAGGGGATCCAGACACACAAGTTAATGCAAACTCTGTTTTCTTCGGAATGCATAAATCGCAATATTGGACACCTGAAACAGAAACTTTGTTCAAGAATTCATTGATGTGGTTATATGAAACTTCTTTTGTTCCTCCTGAAACATTTGAGATTCAATTAAGTGAAGGACAAAATTTAGTTTCTATTCCATTGATATTAGATTCAGATGATGTGAATGATATTTTGGCTTCAAATCCCGAAGTAACTTACGTTTCTGAATACAATGGAAATTTTGTTACGGCAACTTCAATGGTTAACAACAAAGGATATTTCTTGAATTCAACTTCTAATTCAGTTTTGACACTTACAGGACAGTTAGCAACTGAGCAACAAAGTGTTCAATTGAATTCGGGAATGAATTTAGTTGGAATAACTACAACTTCAAACATTGCATTGAGTTCACTTCCATCCCAGGTTATTGAAGTCTCAAAGAGAAACCCTGATGGAACTTACACAATCGCGACAAAATACGTCGGAGTTTGGTTTAACAGCTTTGACTTAGAACCTGGAAAAGGATATTGGTTTAAATTAAACAATGGAGTGACTTGGAATTACTCGCCTTAAAGATGAAAAAACAATTAATGTTGGGAGCTTTAATGGTTGTATTGTTGAGTTCATTGGTTTTAGCAGAAACTGTTAGAATTTATCCAACTGCAGACGCTTTCGTGAGAACCAAGCAAAGTAATCTTAGCGAAGCTAACACAAATTTTGGAACAAGCCCTAATTTAAACATTGGATTCAATGTAAATTTCGGAACAGAGAGAAGTTATTTGAAATTCGACTTATCTTCACTTAACGGAGCAGAAATTACTTCAGCAACTTTTTCATTTGATAGGTTAGCAAGTCAGGATAATCCAACTATAAATTTGTACACAACAAGCAATAGTTGGAATGAAGGAACAATAACTTGGAATAACAAACCTGCAGAATCAACTTTAATCAATTCTGTTGTTGTGACAAACCAGGACAGAGTTTCATACGATGTTACATCTTTTGTGAACACAGGACAATTTTCTTTTGCTTTAATTGAAGGCGGAGAAAATGCTTATGTCACATCTTTCTCAAAAGATTTAGACACAGGAAATGAAGGCGATGAAGTCAACTGGCCATACATCAACGTTGTTTACGAAGGAGATGCTCAGCAATGCAACACCGAAGCTGATGCTGATTGTAATGGAGATGTAAGTTTAACAGAATATAATGACTTTAAGTATGGGTTCAAAAACGGACTTCTTCCAAATATAACATTAACTGAATATAATGATATTAAATATGCTTTTAAAAACGGGTTATTAAATTAAGAAAATGAAAAAAATAATAATAACAATGATTTGCATCTTGATGTTAACTAGTTTTATCTCTGCTTTTGGGGCTGATAGAACGATAAATGGAAATGAAGTTACAATCACAATAGATGAAACTGGTGGGACAGGAGTATTTACTATTCAAGAAACAGTTATTGGAGTTACAATAACTTCTTTTCCAAGTGTTTGTGGTTTAGTCGGAAATGTACTAACCTGTGATTATGAAACCGGCGACCCTGCAATTGTTTATCAAACCTCTGGAAGTGGAAGTGTATCTGGAATAATAGTCGGGGGATTTCCTTCAACACAACAAACTATAACTGGTGATACTCAAATAGGCGCAGAAGGCTCGCCAACAATAAAAATAAACGAGTTTGAATCAAATCCTACTGGAACCGATGCTGGAAATGAGTGGCTTGAGTTGTATAATCCAAACGCATTCAGCGTGGATGTGACAGGATGGAAAATTGTTGATATTGGAAACGAAGAAACAGTTCTTTCAGGAGTAATTTCTGCGGGAGGTTATTTAGTAATATCAGAACCAACTTACGCATTATCAATTATAAATTCAAATGAAATGTTAACCCTTAAAGATTCAAGCAATAATGTAATTGACACAACTGATATTTTATCTGATGAAGCTAACGACGATAATTCATGGCAAAGAGTTCCCGATGGAAACAGCAATTGGGAATTCAAAGCCTTAACGCAAGGAGCAACAAACGACGGAGAAGATGAAGAAGAAAACAATGGAGGAGAAGCAGTTGATGACTTAATGGTGAATTACATTAGAGGTAAAATTATAGTTGATGGGGACGATGCAGTAGCAGGATTCAGTTATACAATTGAAGTTCTTTCAGGAGCAAACGCAGGATTTACATTCACAAACACTGTTGATGCAAACATCCCGAGTTCTCTTCTAGGAAATGGATATTATGACACGCAAGATCATATAGAGTTTAGTACTGGGGAAAGTTTTAAGGTGAGCGCGACAGATTTCTCTGAATGTTTTGCTACGGGAATTTTCGCAAATGGTGGCAACGGAGATTTAGACGCGCAAACAAGTTTGATAAATTTGAATTGTGAAATACCAAACATAGCACCTGTTTTAGAACCAATTGGAAACAAAAATGTTGATGAAAATGAATTGCTACAATTTACAATCAATGCAAATGACGCTAATGGAGATTCATTAACATATGAGAATTCAACTGTATTGCCAAGTGGCGCAACTTTCAACACAGGAACAAAAACATTTTCATGGACTCCAACATTTAGTCAGTCAGGAAGCTATCAGGTTACATTCACAGTTACCGATGTGGAATTTGAAGATTCTGAAACAATCACAATAATTGTAAATAATTTGAACCAAGTACCAGAATTTGATGGTCCTATTCCGGACCAAAACTGGAATGAGGATACAAATTCCCAAATAGATTTGTCAAATTATTTCTCAGACGCTGATGGAGATAATTTGGATTACAGTGTTTTAGGAAACAGCAGCATAGAAATAAATATTGTAAATGGAATTGCAACGCTAATACCTAACTTGAATTGGTTTGGCACTGAAAATGTTGTTTTCACTGCGAGCGATGGAACAGATGACGTTGATTCAAACAGTGTTGAATTAAATGTTAACTCTGTAAATGACGCTCCTGTATTAAATAACATTGCAAATAAAATTGTAAATGAAGGTCAAATTGTTGAGATACTTGCAACTGCGAGTGATGTTGATGAAAATGATGTTCTGACATTTGATATGAATAATAATCCAGGTTTTGAAAATAATGGAGATGGAGACTTCACATGGCAGACAGATTACACTGATTCAGGAATTTACTCTGTAAATGTAATTGTTAATGATAATAATGGTGGAAGCGATAGCCAAATAGTCCAAGTAACTGTAAATGATATTAATCAGCCGCCTGTAATGGACCCGGTTGATGATGATAATGTGATAGATATAGAAGAAGATTCTGGATTAAATTCTCCTTATGATTTGACTGCAACCGACGACAACAACGCTGTTGATAGATTTGAAGTTTCACAAGAAAATACAAATCAAGTGAACTGTGATATTACAGACATGATTCTTGGAGTAACCCCAGCATTGAATTTCCAAGGAGTTGCAACATGTAAAATAAAAGTTTACGACAGCCAAAATGCATTTGACGAAACAACTGTAACAATAAATGTTCAAGATGTAAATGATGCTCCTGAAATAACTTCATCATCTCCAAGCTTTAACCCTTTGATTGCTGAAGATGGCTCAAAGAAATTTTCAATAGTATGGAGTGATATAGATAATGTGATTGCAGACGTAGTTGTAAAATGGTTTAAGGATGGAATTCAAGTCGGAGCAGATAATAATAATTACAACAGTGAATACACATTTGTTGGAGATGGTTCTGTTGGAGAATTCGAAATTAAAGTTGAAGTAGATGACGGCCCAGAGATTGCTACAAAATCATGGACATTAAAAACAAGCGACATTCCTATTGCTGATACTTTCGACGGAAACACAACTGATTTCACAGGAATGAATGATAATGATTTGTCCTCGGTTTTGTTGGTATTGGAAAAAACAGCATTCGGAAGAATTGAATTCATAGACCCTGTTGATATGACTGACGTTGTAGACTTGGACACTTACGCTGAAATAAAACAAAATCTTGCCGGAATAGACTCAAATGTTTACAATTCATTCAAAAACAAAAGAGCGAGAATAATTTTGTATAACATAGACGACCCTGATTTGGTAATTTATCACGACAATAACTTTAATTTGAACTATGACACAATTTTCCAGTTGTGCCAAACTTCAATATGCTCAAACTTAACTTACTCAGATGTGAAGAATGAGATTAGTTTTGAAGTTTCAAGCTTCTCAACTTTCAAAGCAGGCGATAAATTAAGCTGTTCAGCATTAGGGGGAAATATCTGCTCTGTTGGTTATATATGTCCTGGAGATTCCTTAGATGCCGGCGACACAAACTCTTGCTGTGCATTAACATGTATAAAAGAGCCTCCAAAATTCACAGATATAAAGAACAGATGTGAAGTAATCAATACAAACTTAGATGTTTCAATAACAGAGCCTGACGACGGAGATGAATTTGAAGTTCACGAAGAAATAAAAACAGAAGTAAAAATAGAAAACAATCACAATGAAGATTTGGATGTTGACTTGGAAATTTACTTCTATGATTTAGACGAAGACGAAGTTATTGACGACACCGACGACAGTATTGATGTTGATGAAGGTGACTCTGAAAAGCTAGAATTCACCTTCAATATACCTAACGACGTGAAAGACGGAGATTACGCAGTCTTTGTTATAGCTGAAGGCAAAAATGGTGTTGAATTATGTAATGAAGATTTTGTCTTGATAGATATCACGAGAGAAAAAGCAGATTTAATTATTAAGAACATAGATGTTTATCCTCAAAAAGTTGCTCCAGGAAAAGGAGTTGAGTTTAATGTTGAAATAGAAAACATAGGAACCAAAGAGCAGGAAAATATCTATGTTGAAATAGAAAATGCAGAACTTGAACTTTCAGGAAAGAGCGAAGAATTTAACATAGAAGAATTTGATGAAGATGACAGCAAAGAAGTTAATTTGTTTTTGAAAATACCTTCTGATGCTGAAGAAGGAGAGTATAACTTCAAAATAACTGTTGTTTTCGACGACGGAAATAAAGAAGTTTCAGATTCTAAAATAATTACTGTAGCAAAAGAACCTGTTAAGCAAGGTGGATTAATAAGTCTTGGAGGTCAGCTAATACAACTTGGACAGCCATCAGATAATGTTGGAGCAAACACAATTACCCTTGTAAAAACTCAACCAAAACAGGTAACAGTAGTAACTCAAGTATCAAGGGAAGAACTTTTCTTTAGTCTTGATTTAACTGAAGAAGAAATTATAATGGTAATCATTATTATGTTGATAATTGGAATTTTAATTGAAGTTGTCTTGATGAGAAATATTATCTACAGAAGATAAAATATATTTTAGATAATAACATTAAAATCACAACAATGCTTATAAACTAAAATTTCAAGTTACCACTAGAAAAGTACTGAGGTGATAGGAAATGGTATGCAACAAGAAACAAAAGCAGGAAAACACTCAAAAAATAATTTTGCATTATTATGTTTTGGAATTCTAGCCAGCCTATTTATTATTTCTTTAACAAGTTCTTTAGTAATTGCAAGTGGTAATGAAAATTCGTGTGAAGTAATTTTTGTGTTGGATATAACACTTGCTGAAAACTTTGTTCCTGGAAATTCACAAGGTTCTCCTGACACATCTAAAGATATTTTTCTTGGCACAAACACAGCAACACCATTCAGCACAGAATTTGCTGAAATCCCACTAATAGATGAAGACGGATTTATTGTTGACGGAAATTTGAATTTGAATCAAAAAGATGTTCCTGGAGTTCATGTTCGTAGAGGGCAAGATTCAAATGGGAATTACGTAGAAATAACATTGCACGGTGAAAATTATGTTTTTGGTCAGGAATTTGTAAAGGGAGATTATTATTTTGAAAATGCAGTTATTACTGAAATTGAAAATAGTTCTCCTCCTTTTGAAAACCCAAGTGACGGAATTTGTTCTGTTGATTTAGGACAAGGAATAAACGATGAACTAGTTAATCCTGACGAGGATCCTTTATTAAGCGGTTCCTTCTGCAGTGCAACTACATCTTCTAGCGATGTGTTCAGAGTGTATTATGAAGCAAGCTGCGTTCCTGACGAAGAAGATGATACAGATAACGACGGAGTTCCTGATGTTGAAGATAATTGTCCATTAATTCCAAATGCTAATCAAACAGATACAGATAATGATGGAATTGGAGATGT
>JAGVWT010000004.1 GCA_018304175.1 Candidatus Pacearchaeota archaeon | reverse complement strand
ATAGAAATTTATGGAAGAGATAATGAAGACAAAGTTAAGAGAGCTGTTCTTAGTTTTCCCCAATTTGCAGGATATGATCATGAAAGAGTTATAAGACAAAAGAAAAGATTGGGAAGAATAGCTGGATTATCAGATGAGGAAACAATTAATTATCTTTTAGATTCTCCTGCTTTAGCAGGTTACAGTGCTAAAAGGTACCTTGCAGCGTTTGATATTGGAAGGCAACTTAAAAGAGAAGGCTTTCCGCAAGACGAGAAAATGCTAGAATCTTTTTTTTCATATTTTAAGAAAAGTCCTTATGTTCCAAACACTAGTAAGAAAAGAATTTCTCAAGTTGGAAGAGGGGGCATTACTAATTATGAAGAACCGCCATTATTAATAGCAATGAGGAAGAGATTAACTAATCAGCAAGAAGGGAAGAAATATAAGAGTAAAAACAACAAATAATAAAAAGTTTCTTTTTCTGTGTCTTTTATGATAGAAAAAGAACAAGCAGAGCAAATTAGAAAACAGCTTCTTCAGCACATAGAAAGCTCAATGTCGGGAGACGACAAAGAAGTCGCAAAAAAACACATTGAATCTCTTGATAGTATAGGCATAGAGGAATTCCTTAAAAGAAATGACCTTAACATTAAACCTCAAGGAAATGAAAAATGTGTTTTTTGCTCTATAATTTTCAAAGACATACCATCCTCAAAAATAGACGAAGATTCTGATTCTATTGCGGTTTTGGAAATAAACCCCATATCAAAAGGCCATGTGATAATTATTCCTAAAAATCACACAGAAAAAATTCCAGAACTCACTTACATCTTTGGAGAAAAAATTTCAGGCATTATAAAAGAGAAACTTTTACCGAAAGATGTAATCTCTTTTGAAAGTTCGTTATTCAATCACAAAATAATAAACTTAATTCCAGTTTACAAAAATGAAACCAAAAACTCAGAAAGATATCCTGCAAGTGAAAAAGAGCTAGAAGATATGCAAAAACTTCTTTCTGTTGAAGAAATAAAAATGTCTTCAGATTCAAAGAAACAAAAAAAATCTGAAACCTTCAGGAAACCAAGGAAAAAAAGAATCACAAAAAAGGAGAAAATGTGGCTTCCAAAAAGAATTCCATGATTAAAAAACAACTCCAAAAATATTAACCTGGAAAAACCAAACACAAATCAAAAGCAAAAAGCTAATCAAAAAAACAGGAACAAACGGAATTCCTTGTCTAATCATCACTGATTTATGTTTTTTCTTTATTTCATTTATATCTTTTTTCGTTAAACCTTCCCAGCTCGCTTTTATTACTTTCTTACCAACTTTTATATCCCTGTACAACCAGTCACCTTCTTCAAGCTTCTTAACATCTAGGTTTTTAACAAGACTTACTTCATCAATGGCTTTTGAATAAACATACAAATAAGGCAAAACAAAAATCGTTGCCCCAAAATAAAAAAACAAGACTTCAAAAAATCCGAATACCATTATCAAAATCCCTAAAAACATAACAAAAATTGAAGCAACTCTAATTTTATTGAATTGTTTCTTAAATTCAGGCTTCAATTTTTTTCTGTCTCTGAAATAAAAATAAACACTCCAACTCAACCCATATAAGCCTCCTGAAAACAAAAACAGCATAAAAAATGTGGCAAAGACAACTACATTAGTGAAAAAGCTTTCGGAAAAGGCAATCACAGGACCAAGGGCAATTATTAGTTTCGCGTCTCCGCCTCCAAAAAACTTCCCGTAATAAAATAAATTACCTAAAACAAAAAAAATTCCTAGTCCTATAAGTCCCTGATAAAAAAATCCAAAATCCTGTTCAGAGAACAAAGAATAAAAAAACCTGAACCCCAACGCAAAAATTATGAGCGAAAAACTAAGCCAATTGAAAACAACTCTTTTCCTCAAGTCATGAACACTAGCAAATACAAGCCACACAACTGCTAAAACAGAAAGGAAAATTATTTCATACATCAACTAAAAAGTAAAATGAAATTTATAAAATTACTCTAAAATATGAAACGCTCGCATTGAAGTGCTCGCTTATAATTCACCCACTAAGTTCAAGATTTTCTTTAGATATTAACATAAATCTGGTTTTATACATTAAAGATAATATCAATAACTGAACAGAATGAAATGGAGTGAAGCAATTTTTTAGTACAAAAACAACGAGCAGGATAAGAAGTTTTATTTAGAAAAATTAAACATTCATACTCCTTTGTCTTCCGCCTTTTTTGTAAGGATGTTTCTTCTTGTTCTTTCTTTTATCCTTAGCCTTATTTCTCTTCCCTGAATAAGCATAATCATCAGACATTTTTTAGAAATTTTTAATTTAATTATTCTTCACTCACACTTTCGCTTCCAGCTATTTGTAATTTTGCATCACATGCGGAATTTGATTGAACCCCAGAACATGACGAAACCCCATAACCGTTATAATCTGGAAGAGTTTCTCCATCAATATTTATTAGTCCTTTAAATGTTGCTAAATCATCACAAGTTACTTTATTACCATCATTTTCATCTGAAGTTTTCAACTCTCTTGGTAAAGTACAAAAATCATAAACACTCAGCGTTTCACAGGCAAGGTTGCATGAAGTTACAACACCTTGAATATTTCCTCCTGAAAACAATGCTGATAAATTTCCCCAACCAAGAATAAATCCTGCTGCCAAAATTCCCAAAACAATGATTCCAATGACAATCAAAACAACTGCGTTAATTCCAAGTCCCTGACCTCTTCTTCCTGAAAGGGAAAATAATGAACTTGCAGAGCTCTTTTTCATTTTTAAAATAATGATTTGTTGTTTAAAAATATTGCTATTTCCCATATATCACTTTGACTATTTCTCCACATTCTTCCCAAAATTCCCACCATTCCCCCCCACAATCATCCGGTTTTCCTTTAAAATAAATTCCAGTGATAGAATTCTCGTTAGCACTGATAATTATATAATCTCTATTAAATATTCCTAAGACGATTTCTTTTTCAAATACAAAAGAATGTTCTGTTGTGAAATCCGTTGTGCTAGAAAAAATATTTTCTTCCTCAACTGAAAGCATTGTTTCAATTAATCCTATTCCAAGAAAATCTTTGTTTAAATCACTACTGACTTTAATAAAGCTGAAGATAGTCAAAGAAAAAATTGCAATAACTGCAATTACCAAAATCGTCACAGGAATATCTCCATGTTTGTTTTTTATCATTTTCATCTGCATGTGCCTCCTGAAGAACACTCTGCCCAAAATCTAAGTTTAGAATTTCCATTATAAAAAATAGTTTCAAAGGAAGGATTAGCACGTGAGAATCTATCTACTGCAACATCACTAGTTTTCTTAAGCACAACAGAATTCAATATATCATTAATTTTTTCTTCTCCAGCATAAACTTCAAAATTCCATCCCCCAATCCCGTGTTCATAATAATCTTTAGCAGGAATTGGATAAATGGTTTTGTTAACTCTAACATAAAATAATTCATTCCCGGAATTCATAAGTTCAACATTTTTATTGTTATAAAAAAAACTCGTAACAGATTTTGTCGCGACGAAATCTTTTTGCCTGTCAGCTAAAAAGACAATATTTCTATCGGTTAAAACAAAATTCGTCGCCAAAATGGATATTGTAATTACGACCACAATAATTACAGTTGCAACTACCCAAGTAATTGTGTCTCCTATTTGTGCCTTTTTATTTAACATTCTTACCCTCCTTTCCAACTATTGAAAGAATTTCAATAACTAATTCGTTTTGATTTTCTCCTTCGGTTTGCAGAACGTAAAATGACTTCATTGAATAAGCAATTGAATTTGTTTCCCCCCGAGTATCAAGATATGTGTTTTTTAGATTAATGTTCCCTTCGACAATAGTGAAATTCAGAGGGTTATTTGGATAGATTTCAAACTCATAAAAACCAACTTCCAAATAATATTCTCCAGCAGATTCAAACTCTGTTTCAAAATTTAATTTGCATTCGTCCATGAAATTTTCTTTTAACTCTTCTGTTAATTCGTATTTTAATTTTCCGTTTTCAGAAATGCAATCAGCAACCTTGTTTATCATTATTCCAGCTTCAAATTCTCTAACATCAAAAGGGTTTCCATAAAATACAGCAACCATATACACTATTGCACCAGCAACAATAAACAGTATCACAAACCAGTAAACAGAAATTATTTTGTCCGCTCCGATTTTATTTTTTTTATTCATTTTGTTTTTCATTTATCGTTATCACATATTTTTTATTTTCTCTGTCAATGTATACAGTCGCATCAACATCATTAAAAAAAGAATATGAATATTGTCCTTTATCCCTTAGTTTTACAGTTACCAGATTCCCTTCGATAAAAACTATTTCTCCATTAATTCCATTGCCTTCCGCCTTTTTTATTGCATCTTCCATATCAAGAAAAATCTGCATTCCGGGTTTTGCAGAATCAACTATCAAAGCAATTTGTTTTGAATATTTCTCCTCGAGTACTGCTTCACCGCCAGCCTTAGAAAAAACAAAAAGCATAAGCATTGAGATAAAAATTAAATTCAGCACTATGAAAATAATGTTTTCAGCAAGAATCTGCCCCTTTTTTTCCATAATGATTTTACACCAAAAAACTTAATAAAATTATGCATCTAAGCTTTCGTCACGAAATCGCCGCAGTTAAGCGAATCAATATCTGAACTTTTGAGTATAACCGGCCTTATAATTCTGCTAGGATCAATATTGCCATCATCACCAAATATATCAAGTGTAAATTCAATATCTATTGAAAATCCACTCCATGAAAATCCTTCTTTTGCCATACCTGTAATTACCGCATACCTCTCGCCAAACTCAAAGTTTTCGTTTAAATAAGACTCGCTTATATCAAGGGATTCCAAACTAGTTACACCATACAAATATTTCAAGTATGCTTCGGAGCTTGTTCCTTTTTTGGTCTTCTCAAGATATTCATAAAATCCCCCATAAGTTAAATCAACATTTTGAAGAGAAGAATCAAATTTAACAGTTGAACAAACAGCACATGAATGAGTGCCTGAAATTCCTTTTGTATAATCAACTTTTCCCTCGCCAAACTGCCACCAGCAGTCAGACATCTCGTCAGCAATTGATTTCATTATCTGCCCTTTAATCAAATCTTCTTCTGTCTTTTCTTGTGTTGGTCTTGGATTTATGTCAACTTCAATAGTTTGCATCGGATTTATATCTTCACAATCTTCCCCCCCAGAAACACATAGATAATTTGTTCTGCAATTTAATGGACCAGAAAAAAATGACCTATCTTGCAAAATTATAGAATTATGGCAGATTTCTTTTTGTGTTTCTTCTCCAAGATTCAGTCTGAACAATAAGAACAATATAACAATAAAACTAATTATCAAAATTGTTATAACAACAATTTGATGGCTTGTCAATTCTCCTCTTTTTCCAAGTAAATTCATTTTAAACAATACCTACTTTTTTTAGTGTAGTAATAATTGCAACAGCGGCTATAACAAAAAACACAATCCACATTAAATATTTTATCAACTCGTCAAGATTCATTGCAATTTCTCTATTTTTTTATTTTTATGATTAATATTTAATGTTAAAGGCAAATTATTTAATTCTATTTGGTTACCCTCTCCTTGAACTTCAAAATCACTTTGCATGCAGATTCCTTTGTTATCGCAATAACTTCCTTGCAAATCCAACCATGTATTCTCACAAATACAAATACATTTTTCCCACCCAATATTTAAACATGAATTAGGAATATCATTAATTAAACCTCCACCACCAAGAACTTCAGGAACATTATCAAATCCCTTTCTAACTCCATGTGGCCAGCTTGTTAAAACCCATCCTTCAGGATTATACAAAACAACTTCTTCCCTCTGTAAATTCACTTCACTAATTAAAAATTCCAGAGAAGCTCCTGCCTGTTCTAATTTTTCAGCATCCCTGTTAGCAAAATACAAGGCAGCCAAAAAATAGACCAAAAAACCAATGCTAATCACAGCAATGATTATTTTTAGTGTTTCTTCGGCAAGCAAAAATCCTTTACGGTTTTTGAAAAATCTCTGATTTTTTAACTTTTTGTTTTTCATTTATGAAGCTCCGGGGAGATTTCTAAAAAAATCTATAAGTTGTTCTCCAAAAAAATACAATCCCAAAACTACTACTACTACAACTAAAACTCCTAAAACTATTTTTATCAATTGACTTATTGCAAGTTCCATTTTATTTACCTGAATTTTATCAAATCTTTAATTTTGTCTATAAGTGAAATTCCCTGCTCTTTCATTGTAAAAATTGCAATCATCAAAACAGCAAGAACAGCTATTGCAATTAAAATCCACGGCAGATAATCAGCAACGATTCCTTTTTTATCTAACCTTTTTTTCATAAAGTAAAAAAACAAGACACATTAATAAATGTTTTTCCATTAACCCAAACCAGTTACTACTATTGACGAAAGCGCGAACAAAGTTACAATCGCAATGAACGCGGTTATGGTGTAAAATACAATTCCTGTTCTCAAATTTATTCCTGTTAAATTTGTCCTCTGCAATTTGTCTTCTCCAGAATCAATCGTCACCAAAGTTCTGGTTAAAATGAAAATTATTTCTATCAGATAAATTCCTATAGCCAACTGCAAATAATATGGGGAAATCATTTTTGTCAAATCAAAGACAGTCAGTAGATTTTGGAATGTTCCTACTCCTTCTACTTCTTCAATTCCTGAAATATTAACCCTGCTGAGTATTGAAGTAATCATAGCCGCCAAACCAATTACAATTCCCAAAAGCAAAGGTGCTAAAAAAGTTATATTGCTTTTCATGTCAGAAATTATTTCTGCAAGCATATCTCTGAGTCTTTGAGTTATTTTCTGGATATTTTTTATGTATTGTGAAATGCTCATCAAACTCACTGCAGCAATTTTCAGCCCTTTTTTCGACGATTCAATAAAAATTCTCATGCTCGTAGCGATTAACTCAGAAGGATATTGGTTTATAGCTCCTCGCCTTGAATCAAAAACCGCTTTCTCAACACTCATCCCATTTTGCCTTATGTTATAATTAACAATTCTGAAGAAATTTTCAGTTATCAACCCCCTTGAAGATTCTGCGATTTTTCCAAAAGCCAATTCAGGAGGCACACCGTTACCTACTCTGTTTCCTAATTGAAAAAGAGAATTGTTAAATTCTTTTTCAAGTTGCTTCGTCTTGTTTCTCTCAACAATTAACTCTTTTGTTTTTTCTCTATAAGCGATTATGAAGAAGATTGCAATTCCAAATGGAACAAATAATCCCAATAGCAGTGAGCCAATTCCAAAAGGCCCTGAAACGCCGTTAGAATCTTCAATAAATCCGAAAAATTCTTGGTCTCCAAAAATACCCAATCCAATTTGTGAAAAAGTAAAATCCTTGCCAATACCGATTAGTTCAGGAATAGGAGTGAATTGAAATATCAAAGGCAAAAGCCCTAGAAGGATAAACAACAGAGCAATCACAGAGGCATTTACATAAGGTTCATTGCTTTTATATTTCGTATAAAGCGAATTTTTCTCTAAAAAGGCTGTTTCTCCATGACCTCCCGGGCGTAAAAACATAATTCTGTCTGTTAGATAAAAAGTGATAAATGGAAGTATCATTGTATAAAGTATAAATATATGATACCATTTCAGGAAATCACCGACGAGAACAGACGCCAAAGGCAACAGCGCAATTCCCAAAACAGGCAAAACAACTGTTAGCATGTAAACATTTGTTATAGGACTTCTAACATCGTGGGTGAATTTCAGCATCTTATCGTAAACACCGTCTAAAACAACCTGCAAAGATTTTTCAAGAGTAGTAATCCTTCTTTCATTGTCTGGCTCAAACAAACTACTCTCAATCAAATGAAAAGCCTCGATAAATTCAAATGAATAATCCTTCCAGTTTTCAAGATAATTGTCTAAACTCTCCTTTATAGAGGAGAATTTTCCGATTTCAACGTCGTAAAAAACTTTTCTGAAATCTAACGCTAAAGGATAATCTAAATGCTCAGACGCAAAAGCGATTGCCTTTTCCAAATTTGGAGTGTGTCTCATGTAAACAACGACGTAGAGAATTGCAGGAACCATCTGACTGCTTGCTTTTAAACGCCACTGATTCGCCAGTCTTTCAGGATAGCTTTTCACAAAATAAAGACAAAACAAAGCAACACCACACATCATCACAAAAAACATAAAAGGAAAATTAGCTAAATCTCCGGAGATTAAAAAAACAGCAACAGATATCAAAAGTGAAACAAGAAAGACACTCATTGAAACAAACACGCTTAACCCGAACGCCTCTGATGGATTAATATCAATATGAGAGATCTCAAGGCTTTTTCTTAATTTATTCTCATCTTTTTCTGAAATTTTTATTTTCACAAAACTTCCAAGACTTTTGCAAAGTTTTTCATATCTCGTCAATTGAGGAGCCATTTCCTGCTTGAATTGATTGTATTCACGGCTGTAATTATAATTAACAGAAGATGTCTCAATTTGCCCTTCTATTTTACTTTTGTATTTTTTCAGAATATCATCAACATTTGGTTTTCTGTAAGGATTTGAAGCCATTTTTACCTCTGTTTTTATAAAACCAAAAAGGAAAAGTTGTTAATAAATGTTTTTGGGGAGAAATGTTTATAATATTTAAAAGGCTAAAAACTAGATGAAAAAATATGAGAAAACAGAAGAAGATTTAGCTGAAAAATTAATTTCTTCAAACAGTTTATGCGTCCTTGCTACTGCATCATTAAATGGGAAACCTGAAGCAGCAACAATAGAATATGTTTATGAGGGGGGAGATTTTTATTTTGTTACTAAAAGAGGATTTGTCAAATACAAAAATCTAAAAATAAATCCCAAAGCCAGCATTGTTATAACAGAAGGAAAAAACACAGTGCAAATTGATGGTGTTGTAAAGGAATTAAAAGGGGATGATGCAAACATGGCTTCAAGCATAATGACTAGCAAACTTGGACAAGACCCAAAAATTTATCTTGGCAGTGAATGGAAATCCTTTAAATTTACACCAACAGAAATAAGAACCGGTGTTTTCATAAAAATCTCCTCGAGATTTCAGTTTGAGGAATAGATTCAAAAAATTAAACCTTCCTTCCCTTTATCTGTTGATTCATCCACTTCTGCCAGATTGGAAAAACTCTTTCACTCAACGGCAAACCAATTTCCTGCCTAACACTATCGGAAATTTTATGAAATGCGTCGTTTGACAAAACTGTGAATCCAGATTCTAAAAGTGATTCATTCCCTGTTTTTTCTGCTGTTTTAACTATCTCCTCTTTTATTTTTGCCCTAAGTAAAATATTATCATAAACAGCGTCCCAGTTTCCAGCCCAGCCTTTTATATTCCCTGCTATGTCTTTTATAACCTCGCTGTCTCCATTAATTAAATCATCACTCGGTTCTAAAGTATCAGTATTGACATTGTATTTCATCAGGTCTACAAATCCTTTGAACAAGTCTTTTCCAAGAATGCAATCCATCAGGAGTTTTTATCGGATTTGCAACCGCAATTATATCTGTAGCTTTGAAACTTGTAATTGGAACTTCCAAATCATTTACAACCCTGTCAAAAACTCCGTAAGGCGATGCTCCATGAATCGTTCCTGCAACAACATTTGCCAGCGCACCAATTCTCATTGCTTCATAAAGTGCTTTTGCTTCAACACTTCTTACTTCACCAATAATTAAAGAAGAGTCTCCCAATCTCAGACTCGTCCTGATTCCGTCATCAGCAGAAACTTCTGTTGTTGTCTTTAATAAAGCCGAACGGACTTTCATTCGCAAAATATCATAATTTAATTTTCTCAAAGAATCAACAGGCAATTCCAAACTATCTTCAATAACAATGATTCTGTATTTTGGAATTATTTCAAGCATCAGACTCCCAAGAAGAGAGGTTTTACCGCTGCTTCTAGTTCCGGCAACTAAAATTGTTCGAGAACCGTCAATCAAAAAACTCATTAATCCTGCAGCAAGGGGATTTATCATTTTGTTTCTTATAAACAATGGTAGCGTCCAAGGCTGTTCTCTGTGTCTTCTTATTGCATAAGCCAAACCGTCAGGAGATAATGGATTTTGAATTATTGCTATTCTTGAATTTATTTTTCCAATCTCAAGCTGGGTGTCAAGAATAGGGTTTGCTTCATCCAAAGGTCTTCCGCTTAACATTCTAAACTTTGCAGCCCATGAATTTGCATCCTCAGCACTTGGCAGGATATTTGTTGAACACTCGTCATAATCTTGATGCCTCACAAAAACAGGGTTAAGTGAAATCGGAGCGTTCAAAGATATATCTTGAAGTTTTTTATCCTGAAGCAAAATCTCAACAATTCCGAATCCAATTGTGTGCCTCACAAGAATTGTCGCGAGTTTATTCAAATCAGAGTAACTTATTTTAATTCCTTTTGTATTTGCTAAATCTTGGAGTAAATCACAGGAAATATTAAAAAAAATCTGCCTTGTTCTTTCAGTGTCTATGAATTCCTCTGCTTTTGGTTGATGCTCAATCAAAACATTCCTAGCCAAATTAAGAAGCATATTGTAATCTTCGTTTAAAATATTTTCAGGAGGAGTTATATGATAAAAAAGCTTGGACTCATTTTTTCTTTTCATAATCGTAACCAAAGATTCTTCATAACTCTCAGCAATTTTGTATTGGTCAATTATCTCCGCTTCGTCAGGTAAGTCAGCGACAAGCCTCGTAAAGGTAAAATTAGGGATAACGTCCGCACGAAAAATATTTCTGTAAATTTCCCTGTCGCCTTGCTGATATCCAATAAGGTACGGAAAAGCCGATTGAATTAATTTTGTCTTTTCGAGCATTGATAGAATTTTATCAAGAAACATAATGTAGTTCTTCTGGTCAGATTTGAAAACCACACCAAGCTTGTTCAGATTTACATTAGCTTCAACAATAATTTTTTTCAGCTCACTGTACGCTGCAACAGGGTCTTTTTTCAGTAAAACTAAAAAATAAAATACCTCATTATATCTCTGTGAAAAGAATTGCTCATAAATTGAAGTCAGTTTTTCCTGAGATAAAATCTTTTCTTGTTTAAGAAGATAAACATAAATCTGGGCAATTTCCATCAACATTGAAGTCTCATTAAAATCATAATTGTAGTTTTTCTGTTGGACAAAAACAACTCTGGAAACATTTGGGTTTTCAATTAGTATATCAATTGTTCTTTCCATAACTTCTGAATATTCAGATACGCTAGGAACAAAAGGCGCACCTAAGTAATTCACATATAAAATATCCTCTCCTCCTTCTCTTTGCACCTCTGAAGAATATAAAGGTGTATTTTCTTTAAATTGCATTTTAAAACAAAGAGATGTTGGTTTAAATTTTTTTATGTTTGAAAAAAATTTGCTAGACAAAAAGTCTTGTTCAACTTTTTTACCAGCGAGCCAAACCTTACTTTTCCTGTGCAACAGCGCGTACCCCGATGACGAAACCCCTAGCCTGAAGATACCTGACGCAAAGCAGATTCGCCCTGCCATCGCTAGCGAGGAAACTGGCAACAGAAACATTTCTTGGATGCCAGAAATATAAATTTCCTTTTTTAACATCTCTTCTTGGAAGTCCTTGGCTTGTATGTGCTCTATCAATATAATCATCTAAA
>JAGVWT010000009.1 GCA_018304175.1 Candidatus Pacearchaeota archaeon | reverse complement strand
GACACATTAATGTAAGACAGAATTCCTGGAATTTCACTTGATGATTATATTGACAGAGCACATACAAGCCAAGGACTTCCAAGAAGTGATGTTAAAAAAGGAAATTTATATTTCTGGCATCCAAGAAATGGTTCGGTTGCCGGGTTCGGCGCTTACGTCAGCAGGGCGTATCTGTATTGCGACGGGCTTCCTCTGGACGGGTATTTCGTCATCGGGGTACGCGCTGTTGCACAGGAAAAGTAAGGTTTGGCTCGCTGGCAAAAAAGCTCGCTAAAACACAAGGAAAATTATTTAAATTGAGTTTATTTGTATGTTCGTCTTAACAAAATGAAATTCTGTCCAAAATGTGGCGCTGTTTTAGTCCAGAAAACGAAAAACTACGGTTGCCCAAGATGTAATTACTCCACAAAAGAAAAAGTTAAAATAAATACATCAGAGAAAATTGGGGAGAAAAAGCAGGTTGTTGTAATGAAAGGGATAGAAAATCAGACACTTCCAATAATCGCTGAGACTTGCAAGAAATGCAAGAACAAAGAAGCTTATTTTTGGACAATTCAAACGCGCGCAGGAGATGAAGCTGAAACGAAATTCTTCAAATGCACGAATCCAAAGTGCAACTACACTTGGAGAGATTATAGTTGACTTGCTAATCTCTTCTTTCAACAACTTTTTTTGCTTTAAGCGAGACTATGAAAAAGAAAAACATGAATGCTGAGAACAACAAGAAAATATATTTGAAAGGAAGGAAAATCAACAGTATCGCCGGGGCGATTTTACCGAATATCAAGCCTGTTTCAATTGCTGTGTTGTACGGACCGTAGAATTTGTTTTCTTCTTTCTTGTTTTTGATGATATCAAAAAAGTATGCTTCTGTTGTTGGTTCAAGCATTGCGAGTCCTACGCTTCCTAAAGCAAGTATTCCCAGCACTAAATATGGACTATTAACAAAAAAAACAATAATAGGAATTATAGTTATTATTGCATATCCAATTAAGAAAAATTTCTTAGCACCGTATTTTCCTGCCATTTTAGAAAATAGGTATTCAAACAGTATCAAGGGACCTGCACATGCGAAAAGGAAAATACCAATCAAATATTCATTCAAACCGTTGTCAATTATATATAATGGAATGTAAAGGTAAATCAAGGCCCACCATGTTGTGACTCCTGCTCCAATCAAATAAGATATAACTCTTTCTTTATTTTTGAAAAATTCAAGGAAGTTTTTGAAAACATCATTGTCAACTTTTTTTACAACATTATCATCTTTTATTCCAGACATTTTGAACATAAAAAATGCAAAAACCAAAAGCGTCGCTGAAGAAACAAAAATTATAGAATGTCCGAAGTCTAGTAAAAACAAGCTTACAATTAATGGGCCGATAAGCCATGAAAAATTATTGAATGAATAAACAATTCCTTCATTTCTTGATAAATTTTCTTTTCTGGATTTGTCTTTTACAATGATTCCAAAAGTTGTGATCTTGATAGAAATAAAAATAGTTATCACTATTGCCAAGAAAATGAATATATAGAAATTTTTGTTTATAGCAAAAAAAATGTAAGTTAACGCCGATAAAATCAAGACAGTTGCGAACAATACTGACTTTTTGGATTTTTCAATCAGTGGAACTAAAAAGAAAAATGACAAGAACGCCAATACTGAAAGGAAACCTGAGAATAATCCTACATAAGATTCACTCTGAAAAAATCCCGCAAGATAAACTGCCCAAATAGTGTCTATGAATGAAGAAGATAGGCTGACTAAAAATAAAACTATTGATAATTTAGCGATTCCTGTAAAAAGATACCCGCTACGGTATTTTCTTATTAACACACCCATAATAACAAATGCTTAGATAAGTTTAAAAATTATCTGCACAAATTAAAAGTATGCTAGAGGCTCCGTAGCTCATGAGGGGCATATCCCCTTACAATAACCCCTATCGTCAAAACCGATTCGGTCCGCTACGTCGCCAAAAACAGAAAAGGCTCCGTAGCTCAGCCTGGTAGAGCACTGGACTTTTACGCTGAAACAAGTTTCGCGTGCTTCGCGAACTCGCAAAGCAATCCAGGTGTCGTGGGTTCAAATCCCATCGGGGCCATTTCATGCTGTTGTTAAACAGAATTTACAAATGTTGATTTGAACCTCGGTATCAAATCCCGAGCGATTTCGCGAAAATTAATCGTGAAACGAAAAATAAAAAATCCGAGCGGGGTCGCGAGTAATCGGAGCCATTTTTTAAGAATCCCAACTAAAACTTTTTTCCGAAACCTTTATAAATTAATTTTTTGTTTCATTTATTAGTCCATTTTTAAACCTCTTATTTGAAACCATGCATATACTCCAGCCAAAACACTTGAAACTCAACGAAAAAGAAACTGAAGCACTTCTCTCAAGTTTGAATATTTCTAAGGCACAATTACCAAAAATTTTAATCAATGACCATGCACTGCCAAAAGATTGCAATGTTGGTGATGTAATAAAGATTGAACGCAAAAATTCCGACGATAAAATAGCTTTTTATTACAGAGTTGTAGTATAATTAAAAAATTTGTTGGATATATTTTGAAATGAAGAAAGAAAATCAAAGATTTTCATGTTTCCATTTTGGAGAATCAAAATGAAAAAAGAAAAAAATGACCATATTGTTGTGAAGAAATACCTGGAAGACCATTCACTTGTTAGTTCAAACATAATTTCGTTTAATGATTTTATTGAGCACAGGATGCAGGAAATAGTCAATGAAGTTAATGACAACATTGCAAAAGAAGATTTTGAGATAAATCTTGGAAAAATAAAAGTAGGAAAGCCTCAAATTATTGAATCTGACGGAAGTAGCTCATTAGTCATGCCTTATGAAGCCCGCCTTAGGAATTTGACTTATTCTTCCCCTATAACCCTTGAAATAACAATAAAAAAAGAAGGACAAATTGATTCTGAAAATGTTGAAATAGGAAGAATTCCAATCATGGTAAAGAGCAAGGCTTGTAACACTTATGGACTATCAAAAGAAGACTTGATAAAAAATTACAACGACCCATTAGACACAGGTGGCTATTTTATGATCAACGGAAATGAGAGAGTTATGATAATGTCTGAAGACTTGGCTGAAAATCAGCCTTTCATTGAAAAAGACAGCAAAAAAAATCTAATACTAAGAATGTTTTCTTCGCGCGGGACTTATAGGATTCCAGTCGTCATTTCTGAGAATAAAGAAGGAATTTTTGAAGTTTCATTCAGCAGATTCAGAAATATTCCCGCAGTTATAATTTTAAAGGTTTTGGGAATGACAAGAGAATCTGACATTGCAAAATACGTCGGGAAAGAAACAGACAGTTTGATTGTGAACTTGTACGAGTTTGTGAATTTGTCTACTCCTGAAGAAGCGATGCTGAAAATTGCAGAAGATTCTGCATTACAGGGAACAAAAAAAGAAATTCTTGACAGAGTAAAGCAAAGAATTGATTCTTATCTTCTCCCAAACATTGGACAAACGAAAGAAGAAAGAATGAAAAAAGCCATAACTTTGTGCAAGATGATAAAACAATTTTTAATCGCTAAAGAAAATCCTGATTTGAAAACTGATAAAGACCATTATTCAAACAAAAGAATCAGGCTTTCCGGAGATTTGATGGCAAATCTTTTCAGGGCAAATTTAGGAATTCTTATCAGAGACATACAATACTCTTTGCAGAAATCGGTGAAGAGGAAAAGACTTTTTTCAATAAAGACAATTGCGAAATCTACTTTGTTTTCACACAGAGTTGAATCTGCGATTGCAACAGGAAGTTGGACTGGCGACAGGAGCGGGGTTACGCAGAATATGGACAAGACAAATTATCTGGCCACGATTTCACAGTTGCAACGTGTTTCTTCAATGCTTCCAAGTGAGCAGGAAAATTTCATGGCGCGTACGTTGCATCCAACTCACTACGGAAAACTCTGTCCTATAGAAACCCCTGAAGGAACAGAAATCGGTTTGAGAAAAAACCTTTCAATTTTATGTAGAGTATCAACGAGAATAAACTTTGACGTGCAAAAATTCATCAAAGATCTTGTGCAAGAAGGTTTAAGCCAGGAAGATGCAACAGGAACAGATGTTTTTCTCGACGGGAAATTTATAGGAATTGTTCAATCTCCAAAAGATTTTGTAGGAAAGATAAGAGAAAGGAGAAGAAAACAGGAAATTCCAGGAGAGGTTAATATAAGAAACAATTTTGATTTTGGAAATGTTATTATCTCAACAGAGTCCGGAAGGGCATTGAGGCCTTTGGTTATAGTTGATAATGGGGTTCCAAGATTAACTCAAGAACATTTAATGAAACTCAGGCAGAACGAAATAAAGTGGGAGGATTTGATAAAGGAAAAAGTCATAGAATATTTAGATACTTCTGAAGAAGAAAATTCTTTTGTCGCTTTGTATGAAAACGAACTCACTCCCGAACATACACATCTTGAAATTGATACAATGGATTTGTTAGGAGTTGTTACTTCATTAGTTCCTTATGGAAACCATGACCAGAGCTCGAGATTGAATCGTGGTAGTAAAACTCAAAAACAGGCATTAGGTTTATATTCTGCGAATTATCTCTGCAGATTGGATACTGATGTCAGTGTTTTAGCATATCCTCAAAAACCAATAGTCAGAAGTTTTGTTTATGATACTTTAAACATGTATCCTGCAGGACAAAATATGGTTGTTGCAGTCATGACTTATGAAGGTTACAACATGAAAGACGCTTTGGTTTTCAACAAAGGAAGTTTTGATAGAGGAGTTGGAAGAAGTTTTTACTTTAGACCTTATAGTGCTGTAGAAATAAATTATGCAGGAGGACTGAGAGATGAAATAATTGTGCCTGAGAAGGGAACTTCTGGATACAGAACTGAGGCAAGTTATAAATTTTTAGAAGATGATGGAATTATTTATCCAGAAGCAGAAGTCAATGAAGGGGAAGTTTTAATTGGGAAGATATCTCCACCAAAATTCCTGTCAGAAGCGAGGGAGATTTCAGTTAAGACACAAAAAGAATCGAGCATCACGATGCGACAGGAAGAAAAAGGAACTGTCGACGCTGTTTTCATTACAAGGGATTCTGAAGGAAACAAAATTGTTCAGGTAAGAACGAGAGACATAAGAATTCCTGAAGTCGGCGACAAATTTGCGACATCTCATGGACAAAAGGGAGTTATCGGAGCGATAATAAATGAAGAAGATGTTCCATTCACTTCAAAGGGAATTAAGCCAGATGTGATTTTTAATCCTCATGGTTTGCCGAGCAGAATGACTATGGGATACTTGCTTGAAATGCTCGCAGGAAAAGTTGGATGTTTGAGAGGAGAAGTAATTGACGGAACTCCATTTTCAGGAGAGGAAAAAAACTCCCTTGAGGAAAGCCTGGAAAATCTTGGGTTCAGTTACGACGGAAAAGAAACAATGTACAATCCTATAACTGGTAAGAGAATGGCTACAAAAATTTTTATTGGAAATCTTTATTACTTGAAATTGAAATATATGGTTGCAAATAAAATTCATGCAAGAGCTTCTGGAAAAATTGCTTTGCTTACAAGACAGCCGATTGAAGGAAGGTCGAGAGGTGGAGCTTTAAGATTAGGAGAAATGGAACAGCAAGCGTTGGTTGCTCACGGAGCTTCATTGCTTTTGAAAGAACGTTATGATTCAGACAAAGTTGTTCTTTACATTTGCACGCATTGTGGAAGCATCGCAGTTGAAGACAATATAAGAAACAAAATTTATTGTCCAATTTGTAGCAGCGAAGACACAGAGCCAGTTGAGATTTCATATGTGTTCAAACTTCTTTTGGAAGAATTACAAGGATTGCACATTCACACAAAAATGAAATTAAAAAACAAATACGAGTAAAATGGAAAGACAAATTGTTGAGCAAGAACTTGAGAAACTGGTTGAAATTGCCAAAACAGAAGTTCCTATATTATCAGAGATAAGAGTTTTTGGAAGTTATAATAATAAAAATTGGGATCCTGAAAAATCAGATATTGATGTTTTGTTAGAAGTAGGAGTTAGTGGATATTCTGTACTCTCTTTAGAGTATCAGAGAGACACCCCTGATTGTATTGTACAAGATAAACGGGCACGAAAAATAACTATGGAAATTAGAAGGTTAATAAATGGAAAGTTTTCTGATAGATTCAGTTTTTTTGTATTAACTGAAGATGATGTTAAACTTTGTTTAGGTAATAATCCTTATGGGAGAGGAGATTTTGGGAAAGATATGAAAGAAGGGAGGTTGTTGTATCAATCAAGATAAAATGCAAAAAATAATAAGAAAAAAAATCTCTGAAATTGGATTCGCGTTGTTTAGCCCAGAGCAAATCAAAAAACTTTCCGTCGCGAAAATAGTCACACCTGAACTTTATGATATTGATGGTTATCCTGTCGATGGTGGTTTGATGGACTTGAGACTTGGTGCAATTGATCCTGGAGTAAGATGCAGAACATGTGGAGGACGATTGAAAGAATGCTTAGGACATTCTGGAAGAATTGACCTTGCAAGACCTGTTATGCATTTGAAATATATTCCATTAGTTGAGATGGGTTTGAGATGTTTTTGCAAAGAATGTGGAAAGTTAATGGTTTCTGAAAACGATTTGAAAAAATATGCTCCGAGTCAAAGAGCGAAAAAAGCGAAAGATGCAAAAAAATGTCCTCATTGCGTAACAGCGAATGAAAAAGTTAAGTTAGACAAGCCAACTAATTTTTACATCGGAAAGAAAAGAATTTTTCCGATTGAAATAAGAGAGATACTTGTTAAAATTCCTGATGAAGAATTGGCTAAAGTAGGGGTGAATCCACATACTTCAAGACCTGAATGGGGAGTTCTCACTTCGCTTTTGGTTCCTCCTGTAACAGTAAGACCGAGTATTATTCTTGAAACAGGAGAAAGAAGCGAAGACGATTTAACACATAAACTTTCAGATATAATCAGGGCAAATCAAAGACTTTGGGAAAATTTGAATGCCGGAGCAGCAGAAGTTATTATTATAGATTTGTGGGATTTATTGCAATATCACATAACAACTTTTTTCGATAACAGCGTTACAAGAATACCTCCTGCACGCCATAGAAGTGGACAACCGTTGAAAACAATCACAGAAAGAATAAAAGGAAAAGAGGGAAGAATCCGTAAAAACTTAGCGGGAAAAAGAGTAAACTACTCTGCAAGAACTGTTGTTTCTCCTGACCCTTCTATAGAACTTAATGAAGTTGGTGTTCCTTACGAAATCGCGCGAATAATCACCGTCGCTGAGACAGTTAACGACATGAATTTAGATAGTATGAAGAAACTTATTGAATGTGGTGAGGAATATCCTGGAGCAAATTATGTCATAAGGCCTGATGGTAAAAGAAAGAAGATTACTCCTGAATTAAAAGAAGAAATAATGAATGAACTTATTCCGGGTTATAAAGTTGAGAGGCATCTTGTCGACGGGGATGTTGTTTTGTTCAATCGTCATCCTTCACTACACAAAGGAAGTTTGATGGCGCATTTTGTCAGGGTTTTGCCTGGAAAAACATTTAGAGTTCACCCAGCGGTGACTTTCCCTTACAATGCAGACTTTGACGGAGACGAAATGAATATTCACTCGCCACAAACAGAGGAAGCACGTTCAGAGGCAAGAACAATTCTCAATGTAAAAAATAATTTAATTTCTCCAAAAAATAATTCTAACCTTTTTGGACTTGATGAAGATGCTTTGACAGGAAATTACCTCCTTGGAAAGGCAGAGTTATCTGCTGATGAGGCAAACCAGCTTCTTTTTATGTCAGGAATCAACAAGGAAATAAAAAAGAAAAATATTACAGGAATAGAATTAATTTCAGAAATAATTCCAAAAGTGGATTTTACAAACTCTTCTGTGAAAATCAAAGATGGAAAAATCTTAAATGGTAAGATAGACAAAACCCTTTTTGGAGAGGAAGACGGAGAGTTAATCATGGAAGTTGACAAAGAACATGGAAGAGATGAAGCATTTAACATGATAAAAAACTCATTCAATCTCGGTGTGAAATATTTGAGCAATAATGGAATCACTATTTCAATTGAAGATTTGAATTTGAATGAGAAAGCGATAAATGAAAGTGATGAAGTTATAAAAAAGGCAGAGAAAAAGACAGAAGAATTAATTAAAGATTACGAAGAAGGAAGGCTTGAAACAATTCCCGGGAAATCAAAAGAAGATACGAGGGAGATAAAAATTCTTCAGGTTTTGAACGAGGTAAGAACAAAAATCGGAGAAATTGCGAAAAAAGAATTTCCTGCAAATAATCCAGTTAATCACATGATTGTTTCTGGAGGAGGGGGAAATATCTTGAATATTACACAGATAGCGTGCAGCGTCGGACAGCAGGCACTTTTAGGGAGAAGAATTGATATTGGATACAATAAAAGAACACTTCCTTTCTTTAAGAGGAATGAACTTTCTCCTGAATCTCGCGGATTTATCAAGAGTTCTTTCATGAAAGGGTTAAGGCCTGATGAATTTTTCTTCGGAGCTGTAACAGGACGTGATTCTTTGATGGATACTGCATTGAGAACTCCAAAGTCAGGTTATTTGTATAGAAGACTTGCAAATGCAATTCAGGATTTGAGAAAAGAATATGACAGTACTATAAGAGATAGTAATAATAATATAATACAATTCAAATATGGTTATGATGATGTGGATATATCAAAACTTCACACCGGCGGAAAAATGGATCCTGGCGAGGCAATAGGAATCATAACTGCACAATCATTTGGTGAGCCATCAACACAAATGGCATTGAATGTATTCCACTTCGCAGGAGTTCAGGAAATGCAGATTACAACAGGACTGCCTAAATTAATTGAAATTTTTGACGCAAGAAAAAAACCTTCTTCTCCGAAAATGGAAATCCACCTTTCAAAAGATTACAACAATGAAAAAAATGCTAAAATGTTTGCAGAGAAAATAAAAGAAATCACTGTTGAAGAAATCGCTGATGAGATAATCATCAGCTTTACCGATAAAAGCATTGAAATAAAAATTGATAAGGAAGGATTGAAGCAGACGCACTCTTCTGTTAAAACAATTGTTGATAGATTGAAGGATTTGGGTTACAAGGCAAGAGAAAAGGACAATTCTATAATTGTGAATGCGGGAGAATATTCATTCAAGGAGATATACAAGCTGAAGGAAAAAATCAAAGCCTCATTAATTTCAGGAGTTAAGGGAATAAAGCAAGTTATGGTTGTGAAAGAGGGAAGCAATTATGTTGTTATAACTCTTGGAACAAACATGGAAAAAATATTTGAAATGAAAGAAGTCGACGCTGATAAAACTCTTTCAAATGATTTGTATGAAGTTGCTAGTGTTCTTGGTATAGAAGCCGCGAGGCAGTTAATAATCAATGAAATTCAAGGCGTTTTGAATACGCAGGGACTTGACATTAACAGGAGACATTTAGAGTTGGTTGCGGACGCTATGACAGTTATAGGGATTATAAAGGGAATTACCAGAATGGGAATAATCGCGCAGAAATCTTCAATACTTGCAAGAGCAACTTTTGAGACCCCAATAAACCAGTTCGTGAATGCGACGATAAAAGGAAGCAAAGATGACTTAACAAGTGTTATAGAAAATATTATATTGAATCAGCCAGTTCCCGTAGGAACAGGATTGCCTGGTTTATTTGTTGAAGTTACTGGAAGATTAGTGAAAAGTGAAAAAGAAAAGAAGGTTATTGAGGTAAAAGCAAAGAATTCTTAACAATGAAAACAATTGACATGCAGCAAATAAGATATCTGAATCTTTTCGTAAAAATAACAAATGTCAAGACAAGCCACTGTTTTACCTACAATAATTTTGTGATTTTTTGCGTTCCTAAAAACATGATTTCAAGAGCTATTGGGGAAAACGGGAAGAATGTGAAGCAGGTAAGTTATATGATAGGAAAAAGAGTAAAGATAATTCCTAATCCTGAAGGAATAATTAATCTCAGAAAATTTATTGAGGCGATTGTAAATCCTGCAACATTTAGGGAATTGGAGATAAAAGGCAACGAGATAATTTTAATTGCTGGAAGTCAGAATAAAGCGATTTTAATTGGAAGAAACAAAAGGCGATTAATTGAGTTGCAGAAAATTGTGAAGGATTATTTTGGAAAAGAATTGAGGATTAAATGATTCTAATGAGCCTGCGAGGATTTGAACCTCGGACCCCTGCCTCTCTTAGACGAATCCTAGAGAATTACAATCCCATTGAATTGCAATCGTATAAGAGCAGTGCTCTAACCAGGCTGAGCTACAGGCTCATCAATATTAAAAACATCAATTTTTCATATTTAAAACTTTGCCGTAGGAAGTGGCTTTGTTTAGAAAGCGATTATTTTGTTTGACTTTAAAGATAAAAAATTGCTTCACTCCGAAGTCGTTCAGATATTGATTTTTTAGTTAATGTATAAATTTATAGTCTTTTAATTAATAGCTATGTAAAATATCAAACATAGTGAGTGAATTAAGCGAGCAAAGCGAGCAGGTACAATAAAGACAATCTTTAAAAATTAAAATCCCCCAGTATAAAAAAGCCCCGATAGTTCAGCAAAAGAAACCCGATGGTTTCTTTTCAACTTCCTCGAAACGCGGAACGGCGATTTCAAATTGCCTCCGACGAAATCGCGGAGAACTTTTGGAGCAATGCCCCGATAGTTCAGAGGCCAAGAATACTGCCCTTTCACGGCGGCGACCCGGGTTCGAATCCCGGTCGGGGCGTTCCGAATTTGTTATGTGCCCGTAATCGTGGTTTAAGAGCCATGATTATTTACGGGTAACATGGATATACACAACTACAAACAAAGATTTGAAAGAAGCTTACAAAGAATTAAGGACTCTAAAGAAATTACCGACGACAATAAAAAGACAATTCTAAACTTTAAAGACTATTTATTAAGCGAAGGTATAGGAATAGCGAAAATTGAGAGATATTTAGGGGATGTTATGAAGTTCTCTAAAATGCTCTCTAAACCTTTCTCTGAAGCCACAGAGCAAGATATAAGGGCTATTATTGGTAAGCTTAACCAAACAGATTTATCTGAAGAAACAAAAAAAACTTTTAAGATTATGTTAAGAAAAAGGAACTTATCCCTCTGAAGTTGAATGGATTTCTATTAACATCCCCAACAATCATAAGAAACTCCCTGAAGAATTATTAACAGAAAAAGAGATAATCAGAATTATTCAACACTGCAAAACCATAAGAGATAAAGCTTTAATTTCAACACTTGCGGAATCTGGATGTAGAGTTTCTGAAATCGGCACTATGAAAATTAAACATATTTCTTTTGAAGAGTATGGAGCAAGGCTTGTTGTTAATGGTAAAACTGGAATGAGAAAAATTCTTGTTATTAACTCTGCCCCTTATTTACAAGAATGGATTAACCAACATCCTTTTAATGAAGATTCTGAAGCTTTTCTTTGGTGCGGACAAAACACGAAAACCATTAGCTATGCAAGGATTATGTCAATATTAAAAACTGCAAGTAAAAGAGCGGAAATTAAAAAAAGAATTTATCTGCACTTGTTAAGACATTCTAGAGCGACACTTTTAGCTAATAAGATGAGTGATTCAGCTCTTAAACATTATCTTGGATGGACACAATCAAGTAAGATGGCTGGAATCTATATCCATATGTCTGGAAAGGAAACAGACGAAACTATCTTGGAAATGAATGGGATTAGGGTAGAGAAAGAAAAGAAAGAGCCTTTAATGAAGCCTAAAAAATGCCTGAAATGTAAAACTACTAATGAAGCAACAAATAGGTTTTGTAAAATTTGTGGGTTTCCTTTAGATAAAAAAGAGTCTGAAATGTTAATTGAAAACGATTTGAAAAGAAGTCAAGCCGACGAGATTATGAATAAGCTACTAAAAGATAAAGAGATTTTGAACTTGATTAAGAAGAAGATTTCTTAGGTTCAGGCATTTCTTTTAGTTTCATTTCCGCCAAATTTTTGATATCTTCCCAACCTTGTCTATATCCTTCCCCAGTAACAAGCGCTCCAGAAACTGAAAATGCAAGGGCATTCTTCGTCTCAACTCCCTCAAATGATTTTCCCTTGTGTTCTGATGGAGATGGAACAGAAATTGTCCCATCACGGGAGACCTTACGGGTATTACCCCATTTTTTCCCATCTCTGTCAGTTCTATGTCCTTGTCCTACCTCGTTTCCCATAATAGAAGTATTGCAGACTTGTTTAAATATTTATTGGAATTGATTTTGTTATGACAAAACAGATTGTAATCAAGGAAAACACCGACGAGCTCTTAAAGAATTTGAAAATCGGTGATGAATCTTATAATTCTATAATTTGGAGGAATCTAAAAGAAATAGAAAATGCAAAAACTGAAAACCAATCCTGAATGGGTTGAAAAATTGAGTGATATTATTGAATTAAATAAAAAGAAAGAGAAGAAAAAATCTTCTCCTTCAGAACCTAATGAACAAACAAACACTAACTAATAAAGAACGAGTATTTGGGCTTTATAGTCTTGCATTAATAAGAATTAAGGAATGTGAGAAAGTCAAGGGAGAGATTATAAGATTCCCTATACTTTTTGAGAAACTTTGTCGTTCATTCTCTATAAAGAAAAAAGAAGCTTGGGAGCTGTTGTTTATTCTTTCTGATTTTGGGTTTATTGAAATAGTTCGCTTTCATGGAATAAAAATTTTAAGGAGTAAGGAATGACTGGGGAAAAAATATTCACAAAAAAAGATATGGAGATAATTCTTTCAAAAGACGAAGGATTAGCGAGATATTTTGCTAAGATAAAAGCCATTATTGAAGAGTATATGGACATGGATGAAGAGTTTTACACTCTTGTTTCTCTTTGGATAGTCGGCACTTATTTTCATAAGCAATTTCCAAGTTATCCTTATTTGTTTTTTAACGCCATGAAAG